>JACMOJ010000503.1 GCA_014378085.1 Burkholderiales bacterium
ATAAAGGCTCGGGCTGCCTGTGTTGCCGAAGCAGCGATGCTCAAGAAAAAGCTTCCACCCGGCACCTGTGAAGATCCTAGATCAGGTTTTCGCGGGAATATGCGAGCGCGCGAATTATGTGAACGCTCGCTTGGACACATGCAGGGAACCATCAAGTGTCGCCGCGATATAGTAGCCGGCTGAGAAGCCGATCGGACTTATCGTCTGGCGCTGTGCCAATAGCGCCATTAGCGCCAATAGGTCTCGACTTGGGAGATGCGCCGGCGCAACGAAACGGGCTTGGCTTTCATCGTGATCGGCGGCACACCCACCTAGGGGAGGCACGATATGCTTATTGCACTAGCAGCAGCGGCGCTCAGTACTGCGCAGACTGACACGGCAGTGACGTTGGAGTGCGACTTCAACTCTGGCGTCTTCCACGCGGGAAGCGAGAAAACCGCGATCACATCGGACAAATTCCAGCTCCTCTACGACGCGATCGACGCGCGAGCGGGGACTGCACGCCTCATTGGGAACCTTGGTGCGAGCGAGGTCAAGGTCATCGAGCGCGCTGGCCGCCTCACATTCATTGAAGTCACGGCGAGCGGAAACGTCACTCTAACCACCGTTTATCGGACCGGGGCGGCTGCGCCTTACCCCGCCATTCACTCGCGCCATGTTGGCCTGCTCACGGAGCCGTGGGGCTCGCAGATGTATGGGACGTGCTCACCCTATTAAGACGAGCGGATAGGTCACTTGCCGACTCACACCAAATCGTCGGCGCGGGCCGTAGGCAATTTCATCTCGTCGCCGAGCCACCGGTCCAGATGATCGCGGGCGAGGATTAGTGAGGAGACGGAAGCAGCGGTAGGGACAATTTTCATGAGTGGGCGGCGGCAAGCACGTTCGGTTCACGCAGATGAAGCGAGCGCGGAATGGCTGTAGATTCGACGGCCGGGGTGCTACGTTTTACGGGTCACTCGGAGGAAGATCCATGAAGCTATCTCAAGTGGAGTTGGCGAGCCTCGCTGACCTAGCGCCCGGCGATCTGTTCTTTTCGCTCGAACAGCACAGCGCACCGTTTATGGCAGGATCGATCAACGGCACGCCTGTCAGGATCATCCTTGGCGGCGAGGCCACTTTTCATGTTGGCCAAACTTGGCCCGCCCAGCGTGGCGTGTTGATCAGGGAAGCGACCTTTGAGGTCGACCTCAGTTCGGTGAAATTGCGCCTGGATGAGCGCGACTGTGCTTGCGGTGAGCTTTTGCGTTTCATTGGAGGATTCGGCATGCTTGGTACGGAGGAGCATGGCCAGCACGTGGTGGTGCTGGGCGGAGATATGCCTGCAGATGGGAACGTGCGTTATGTTGCCTTTAGCAGCTGGACGCTGGGCGTGGGCAGCGGCCAAGATCGGAATGTCATTATACGCTGCGTAGATCGTAGCGTCCGAATGGTCCCGGATCAGACTTTGTCTGGCCTCTAATTCAAACTGCGCATTGCGAATAAGGGTATAAAAAGACGCAGGTACACGGTCGCGGCCATGGTGTAGAGGTTAGACGTAGCCGCTGTGTACCCGGACCCGCGCACCAGAGGAATGGCAATGCGCGGCATGAGGAACAAATGAAGATTCGCTAACGTGGTTAACGTCTGATATGACGAAACCCGGTCGTTTGCGCGACCGGGTTTGCGTCTCTTTGGAAACCGCGTTTGCGCGCGGTTGGAATTTGCTAGCGGCTATGTTTTCTACCCGCCGAGGGCATTTGTCAACCCGTCGCGAGCGCCTTGTATAAGGCTTAACGACCAATGTCCCAGTATCTCATCACCTATGATCTCCATAATCGCCGTGATTATCGGAGCCTCTATCAACTTCTCGCCTTTTGGAACGCTACGCGTCTCACGGAATCAAATTGGCTTGTGAACTTGCTCGGTCCCGCGCCAGTCATTCGCGACATTGTCGCGTCGCATCTTGACGGCGATGACACAATTGCGGTCGTCGAGGTCGAGAAGGGCGCGGACTGGGCAACCATCCGCGTGAAGCCCACAGCAAACGCTTGGTTGTCGGCAAACGTAATGCCAAGCCAAATGGCGGCGTAACCATGGCGCTGCATTAAGCGGCCCCTTACAATGATGGGGTGGCGAGCGACTCATCGTTTGCCACCCCTTCTTTCGACAGGCACCAATCTCGCACTTCGCCCCGTTGATTGACTGTACGGGAAGCATCCGTGTGAGGCTTCTCGCGGTCTGCTCTGCCCGTACGCCACCCGCCGGGCGATTACTGCGGCCGTGTGGTAGAAGTTGAAAGCGAATACCCTGGCGGCATCGGCGGCAACGCAGCGCTGGTCCTACCCAGCCCGTTGGGCGCAACTGGAGCCGCCGATCCCGCGCTGTAGCCCGGAGGCAGCGGCGGCATCCCCTTGGGCACCACGCCCGCGCCAATCTCCGGGTGCGTCGCCATCATCTCGCCCCGACCCTGTTTGCGCGCATCGCTGAACGCGGCGCGGATATAATCGCTGCGCTGAGCATCGGTCAGGATATTCCACGACG
>JACMOJ010000504.1 GCA_014378085.1 Burkholderiales bacterium
CAAACGCCTCGCGTACCATCCATTCCCAAGGGTAGAGCTTGAAGAGGGATTTGATTTCATTGTTCTGCTCGTCGGCAAAGCGCTTGGCAACCGCGTCCCAGCCAATGGCATTCACATCGATGAAGCGCGCATCGATACCAGCTTGCATCGCCACATCGCGCAGGTACTCGATATTGCCGACATCCTCTTCTGAGTCGGCGATCGCGGCGAAATGAACAACTTTGTCCGGCAGTTCTTCGCCGATTTCTTTCCAGCGTTCGATCAGTTTCTCATGCAGCGAATTGAATTGATCGGCGCCGGGCATATTCGGCAGCACCGCTTCCTGCATCCAGTACCACTGCGCCACACTCGTCTCTATCAGTGAGGTAGGAGTATCGGCGTTGTACTCAAGCAGCTTTGGTGCGCCGAAGCCGTCCCATGAAAGATCGAAGCGGCCAAACAACGTCGCTTCATCGTCGTTCCAGGAACGCTCGATCATCGGAATGAACTGCGGCGGAATGGCAAAGCGCCCGTACGCGCCTTTGTCGATCACGTGGCCGGCGGCGGCGAGGCACATCTGATGCAGCTCGGCCGTGGCGTCTTCGAGCGTATCGATTTCAGCGGACGTAAAACGATAGCAGTTGCGCTCGTCCCAGTAGATACCGTCGATGGAATGAAAGCCGAAGCCCAGGTCTTCCATTTTCTTCGGCCAGTCGGGGCGCGGAATCATCTCAAGCCGCTTCATTTTTCGTGATTGCAAACAAGCGCGGGCTTCGCCATTAATGCCTTCATATCAGCCCGAAGCGGAATGGCCGCTGGAACCAAATCCGCCGCGGGAGGTTGTGGTCGAGCCGATGGTCTTGCCGGAGCGCGAAGGCGATGATGATGCGCCGTTATAAGCGTAAGGGCGCCCGTAGTAATGCGTGATCGCGCCGTTGCCGGTCGGACGGTCGTAGGCGGGCTCGCAGTCGGTTGGCTTATTGCCCCAATCGGCGAGGCAATCCTGCTTGCTGGCGTAGACATCACGGCGAATTTCTTCTTTTGAGCAACCCGATAGCGTTACTGCCACGGTCGCCGTCCCGATCAATACCAGCGTGACGCATCCGCTTGAGCGTCTGACCCGTTTTAACATTTCATCCCTCCCACTCTTGATGCACGAAGTGCGATTGACATGTCATGCGCCATTATCTTACGCGATCATGTTCTTGACATATTCTGGCAGGGCCATCATCGCGTGATGTATCTCGGCGTTATAAAACTGACGGTCGGCAATGCCGCGACCCTGCAGGCGCCGATTAACGTCGACGGCGGTGAGTTCACGAGGATCAAGCGACTCGGCCGCAACGACGAAACCCCACGTGCTGCCATAAGTCGGAATTTGCACGAAGTAAGGCGTCACGCGCGCATATACCGCTTGTAAATGTGCAAGGCTGCTTCTCACGCGGTCCGAGTGCGAGAACGGAGAGCCGATATGCAACACTAGCGCCCCGCCGGGCGCCAGCGCGCGCTTCAATTCCGCGTAAAACGATGGCGTGTACAGCGCTGATGCCGGACCCGCAGGGTCGGTGAGATCGAGATAAATCAAGTCAAACTGGGCTTTCGTTGTTCGCACAAATGTTTCGCCATCCATGATACGAAGGTCCAGTTTCGGATCGGCAAACACGTTTCGATGTATGGCTGACAAGTGTTTTTTTGCCATATCGATGACGCCTTGATCGAGCTCTACGAGCACGACGCGCTCAACAGAGGGGTGCTTCAGTACCTCCTCACTCGATCCACCGTCGCCGCCACCAATGATCAACACGCTACGGGGGGCCGGGTGCGTGATCGCGGCAGGATGCACCAGACTCTCGTGATAAAAAAACTCGTCGCCTTCGCTGGTCATGTTGGCGCCGTCTATGCGCATGAGCTTGCCAAGACTCGGCGTGTCGAACACCTCGATCAGTTGGTAGGGCGTTTGCAGGGCGTCGATAAGCGTGCCCTCAAAGTAAATCCCCGACGTGGCACTCAGGACTTCATCGAGACGCATAGATAACAGCGGCTAAGCCGCAACTGTGATCGGCAACTCTTTGCCGCGCCATACCCGCTTCACCATTACGTCGCCGGGTTTTAATGCCGAAATCAGCGAATCGTAGAGGCTCTCGGCACGCGCGCTGTTGTCACCAGTGACGTTGCAGACGTAAACATCCAATGTTGCGCCGTCGCGCTCGGGCCAGGTGTGAATTGCAAGGTGGGACTCTGCGAGCACAATCGCACCCGTCGCGCCGCCGACCTGAACATCGTCAAAACTGTCGAACTGGTAAAAGTGCTCACCCAGAATGGATAAACCAGCCGTTTCGCAAGCCTTGAGGCACAACTGTTGCAGCGCGTTAGCCGAGGTCAGGTAATTGCTTTTGGGACAGTTATAGAGATCGGCGATGATATGTAGCCCCTGCATTCTGAAATCCTCTGTATCGTTTGCGACAGATGAATTGCGTCGCAGCGTCGCCGTACCGCGACAAGGCAATAAATTATAATCACCAATCCTGCCCATTGCTCCACTCTCTCCCCGAAAAATGACCACGCCAACCCGCACCGACCTCGCCAACGCCATCCGCGCGCTTTCCATGGATGCCGTCCAGAAAGCCAACTCCGGCCACCCCGGCGCGCCGATGGGGATGGCGGACATCGCCGAAGTGCTGTGGCGGAACCATCTGAAACACAACCCGAAAAATTCGCACTGGGCGGATCGCGACCGCTTTGTGCTGTCCAACGGCCACGGCTCGATGTTGCTTTATTCGTTGTTGCATCTGACCGGCTACGACCTGCCGATGGAAGAAATCAAGAATTTCCGGCAGCTCCATTCGAAGACACCGGGTCATCCGGAAGTCGACGTGACACCCGGCGTAGAAACGACCACCGGACCGCTCGGCCAGGGACTGGCAAATGCAGTCGGTATGGCGATTGCGGAGCGCGAACTGGCGCGCACTTTCAATATCGATGGCTACGATGTGGTGGATCATTACACCTATGTTTTTCTTGGTGACGGTTGCCTGATGGAAGGCATTTCGCACGAGGTGTGTGGATTGGCTGGCACGCTTGGACTCGGCAAGCTGATCGCGTTTTACGACGACAATGGCATATCGATTGACGGCAAGGTCGAGGGCTGGTTCAGGGATAACACGCCGATGCGCTTCAACGCCTATGGCTGGCGAGTGATCGCGAATGTGGACGGTCATAACCCCGCAGAAATAGAGGCGGCGATTCGCAGTGCGAAGGCAGATCACCACCAGCCTACGCTGATCTGCTGCAAGACGGTCATCGGCAAAGGTTCCCCGAATTTGGCAGGTTCCGAGAAGGTTCACGGTGCTCCATTGGGCGAGAAAGAAGTGGCCGCCACGCGCGAGGCGATCGGGTGGCACCACCCGGCCTTCGAGATTCCGCGCGACATCCGTGAAGCTTGGGATGCGACCCACAAAGGGGCGGCGCAGGAAGCCCAATGGCACGCGATATTCGCCGCCTATGAGCAGCATTTTCCGGCTCGCGCCGCTGAGTTTACACGCCGGTTGGCGGGCGATTTTCCGGCCGACTACGCGGCAATTGCGCAGCAAGCCATCACTACCGCTAACGACAAAGCGGAAACGGTCGCCACCCGCAAGGCGTCGCAACTGGCGATTGAAAATTTTGCCGCACATTTACCAGAAATGATTGGCGGATCGGCCGACCTGACCGGCTCCAACCTTACCAACTGGAGCGGCACGAAGGCGCTGTCGGCCAAGCATGGTGGCAATTACATCAATTACGGCGTGCGGGAATTCGGCATGACGGCGATTGCCAATGGCATCACGTTGCACGGCGGTTTCATCCCGTACACCGGCACCTTCCTCACCTTCAGCGATTACTCGCGCAA
>JACMOJ010000505.1 GCA_014378085.1 Burkholderiales bacterium
AAATCGCCTTTGTAATGGGTGCGAATCAGTTCAATCATCCGGCGAATGATGGCGATTTCGATATTGCCATTGAGACCGGCGTCGACATCAATGACGTCACGGCGGCTGTTACTGCGATCTCCGGTCCAACCATTGAACGAAAACTGTGCTGCACGGTGGCCCTTGCTGAGTATCTGAAAAACGCCGCTAGTGCCATCGCGTTGCGAAAGTGTCCGCAAGTTGCGATTGATATTGGACATCGCGACCTCGTCTGCTGACGGTGCGCGACTATCGGCGCGTCCGTCTGCGCGGGCCAACGCCTCGACAGCCGCGCGGAGCTCACGTTTTGCATTCACCATGCTCATAAAGTCAGTGGTCGGCGCGTCGGGTGGTCGGATGGGTTCCGGTGGTTGTGGAACCAGTGGCGTGCTTTGTGGCGTGAGGCTGGGTACGGTCATCATCTGCCGTGCTTGCGGCGGGCGTGGTGGCTTCTGCGTTGTTGGTTGCGGCGGTATCACCTCGACCGCGCTCGGCGGTGGTGCCGGCGCAGATGGCGCCAAACGGACGACCATTGGCCCCTGTTGCCCAGACGCGGGTGCAACATCGGTAATGTCACGCGCTGGCAACAAGACTAAAAACGAAATGTGCAAAGACAGCGAAATAAGCAGCCCGATCGCGAGATAGCGCAGCGTACGCGTCTGGGGTTCGCGCAGATGACTTACGGGCCGCGCTGGTGCGGGGTACGGGATACCGGCGTCGGTCGGGAAATTCAAGGATTGTTGCATTGGTGTAATTATGCGGGACGGCAATGCGCTTTTAAAACGGGACGGCGCTTCTCTGGGAGCGCCAAACGCGGCAATCGTTCCGATATGCAGCAGATTCGATCCGCGTTTGTGTCTTCAAAGCCAAAGCCGCTATGCTGTACCCGATGATTATGTCAATCGAAGAAGGAGAAACCTTGGTGGCTAAAGAAAAACTTAATATGGACAACCACTGGTTGCCATTCACACCGAACCGCCATTTCCGTGAGCATCCGCGCGTTTTTGTCGCCGCCGACGGCATGACATTTACCACCGACGACGGGCGCCAGGTGCTCGACGGCGTGTCGAGTCTCTGGTGTGTGGGCGCAGGGCACAATCGCCGGCAAATTAATGAGGCCATCAAGAAACAACTTGATACACTTGACTACGCCACGGCGTTTCAAGTTGGTAACGACAAGGCCTTCAAAGCGGCCGAAATGATCGCAGCACTGGCGCCAGGTGACCTGAACAAAGTGTTGTTTTGCAATTCCGGCAGTGAAGCGGCGGATACGTCGATGAAAGTAGCACTCGCTTATCACCGAGCGCGCGGGGAGGGACATCGCAGCGTATTCATCGGCCGCGAACGCGGCTATCACGGTGCGGGATTCGGCGGCATGAGTGTGGGCGGTATCCCAGCTAACCGCAAAGTTTTCAGCACTGCGCTGCTGCCACGGGTGGATCATCTGCGTTTCATCCACGACCCGGTGAACCACGCGTTTATCAACGGTGCCGAGCCGGAGTGGAAGGAAGATCCTCTGCTCGAACTGGAACAGCGCATCCTGCCGCTGCACGACCCAAGCAATATCGCTGCCGTCATCGTTGAGCCGGTCGCAGGCAGCGCCGGATGGTACCTGCCACCTAAGGGCTATCTGAAGCGTCTCCGCGAAATCTGTGACAAGCACGGCATCCTGCTTATATTCGATGAAGTCATCACTGGCTTCGGGCGCATGGGCACCAATTTTGGTGCGGACTTTTACGGCGTCCTGCCCGACATGCTCAACTTCGCCAAATGTGTCACCAACGGCGTCATCCCGCTGGGCGGCGT
Organism: Burkholderiales bacterium; assembly: GCA_014378085.1. The sequence goes on from JACMOJ010000505.1 coordinate 1,825, forward strand.
GATCTGTCGCGAGCATATTTACGACGCGATGATGAAGTCCACCGCCACCAGTCCCGACCACGCCATCGAATTTTTTCACGGCTACACGTATTCGGGGCATCCGGTCGCGTGTGCGGCAGCAATCGCCACGCTGGATTTATTCAAGCAGGAGAATCTCTTTGCCCGTGCGGGTGAAATGGGCAAAGTGCTGGGTGACGCGATGCAT
>JACMOJ010000506.1 GCA_014378085.1 Burkholderiales bacterium
TTAGGGCGCAACTTAGGGCGCAACTTATGGCGTGGCTAAGGGCGCAATGTAGGGCGCGATTTAGGGCGCAATATAAAGCGCAATCGCGATCAAATCTAGGGCGGTAACTTCCATTGCGTGAGCGGCAGCGGCCAAGCGAGACCGGACAATAGTGCCGCGCTCCGCTTGGTCGGTCTGCGCAGCAGCGCGGCGTCACAAGCGAAAGCGCCCATACTGCTTAATCGATCGGCGCTGCTTTGTCGACCGGCGCTGCTTTGTCGACCGGCGCTGCTTCATTGACCGGCGCTGCTTCATCGACCGGCGCTGCTTTGTTGACTCCACGCCACCACCACCATGCTCGGCTACCGCACCAAACAAGAAGTCACTTCGATTGTCGGCGCGGACGATTTGATTATCCGTTCGCTGTTTGATCGTGAACAATTTGCCGACCCGCTCGGCGAGGCGTCACGGATGGGGATTTCCTCGGCGTCGTGGCCACTGTTTGGTATGTTGTGGCCGTCTGGCTTGCAGCTCGCCGCAGAAGTCGCGGCACGCGGGCTCAGGCCCGGCGAGCGGATGCTGGAGATCGGTTGTGGACTCGCCCTTGCCAGTATCGTGGCGCATCGCCACGGTGCGGACGTAACAGCAAGTGATTGCCACCCGCTGGCATCAAGTTTTTTGAAGGCCAATTTGCGGTTGAACGGCTTGGCGCCGATGAAGTATCGGCATGGCAACTGGGGCAGTTTGTTGCTGCCAATGGCGCGCAACCATGCATCGGCGTTGCGCCGCGTGGTAGGAATCTACGACTTCATCATCGGTAGTGACATCTTGTATGAGCGCGACGATAACGCACTGTTGTCCCGATTCATTCAGTGCCATGCCAGCGCAACGGCGGAAGTGTGGGTGGTAGACCCGGATCGTTCAAACCGCGCCGCGTTTAGCCGACAAATGACCACGCTGGGGTTTGGCTTGAGTGAGCGCCGGTTGGATCGCGTCGCCGCCATCGGTTTGCCAGCCTACAAGGGGCGGCTGCTGGCCTATCAGCGCGGGTAGCGGGGCCCTCGGTAATCGTGGGAAGCTGCATGCGCTTAGGTGACGAGTCCGGTGCGTTTGGTTTCGAGCACTTCCCAGCGATTCATTGCCGCTTCGATTTCGCTCGCCACCACTTCCAGCCGCGTGCTCATGTCCGCCGCTGCATCAGGTGACTTTACAAACAAGCTGCCATCCGCCAGTGCTTCGGTTAAGTTGGCCTGCTCTTTCTCAAGGGCTTCGATCTTGCCGGGAAGCTGCTCGAGTTCGCGCGTTTCGTTGAAAGACATCTTCACTTTGCGGCTAGCGGGAGTAGCGGCACCAGAAGCGGAAACACTAGCATTGGCGGGCGTTTTCGCGGCATTTGCCCACGAAGTGTCCGTCTTTGCTTGACTTTGCCATTCGGCATATCCGCCCACGTATTCCTGAATCTTGCCGTTACCTTCAAAGGCAAAGACTTGCGTGACGACATTGTCGAGGAACGCACGATCATGGCTGACCAGAATGACGGTACCGGCGTACTCCTGCAACATCGATTCAAGTAGCTCGAGCGTTTCAATATCAAGATCGTTGGTCGGCTCATCGAGTACCAGCACGTTGGCGGGTTTCGCAAACAAGCGTGCGAGTAATAGCCGATTGCGTTCACCGCCGGAGAGCGATTTCACCTTTGCACGTGCGCGTTGCGGCGGAAACAAAAAGTCACCAAGGTAGGAAATGACGTGTTTGCGCGTCATTTTGTCACCTGAGCCAATCTCCACGAACTCCGAGCCCGGCGAGATCACATCGGCTAACGCCGCGGAGTCATCGAGCGCCTCACGGAATTGGTCAAAGTACGCCACTTGCAACAGCGTGCCGCGTTTGATGGTGCCGCTATCGGCTTCCAAGTCCGCCAGCATTAGCTTGATGAGGGTAGTCTTGCCGGCACCGTTGGGGCCGATCAAGCCGATGCGGTCACCGCGCTGCAAAATGGCAGAAAAATCGCGGATGACAACTTTGTCGCCGAACGTTTTGCTCACGTTCACTAGCTCCGCGACGATCTTGCCGGAACGCTCGCCGGCATCCAACGATAATTTGACGAGGCCTGCGACGTCCCGCCGCGCGGCGCGCACCCGGCGTAGCTCCTCCAAGCGACGTACGCGGCCTTCGTTGCGGGTACGTCGCGCTTCGACGCCTTTACGAATCCATACTTCTTCTTCCTTCAGCAGCTTGTCGAAGCGCGCGTTGGCGAGCGATTCCGAATTGAGCATTTCGGCTTTACGGCGTTGGTACTCTGCAAACGAACCGGGGTAACTAAATAGGGTGCCGCGGTCTAGTTCGACGATGCGGGTGGCGAAGGACTCCAGAAAGCGCCGATCGTGACTGATGGTAAGCACCGCGCCGCTAAATGCTTTGAGCGTGTCTTCCAGCCATGCGATACCGTCGAAGTCGAGATGGTTGGTTGGCTCATCAAGAAATAGCAGATCCGGTGCACCGGCGATTGCACGCGCGAGTGCGACGCGCTTTTTCATGCCGCCGGAAAGTGTAGACACCAGCAGGCTGCCGTCCATACCAAGCCGCGATAACACCTCGGCGACACGAACCGTGACGTGCCAGTCCTCATCCCCTTCGTGTTCGTTGATCGCCCCAGCGGTCACGGCTTCTTCGATGGTGACGCCGTCGGCGAAGGTGGGCTCCTGCGGCACGTTGGCAAAACGTACACCTTTTTCCCGCACGACTTCACCGTCGTCTGGCGCGATTTCGCCGGCGAGGATTCGAATCAAGCTGGATTTGCCGGCACCATTGCGACCGATCAGCGCGATACGTTCGCGGCGGTCAATGGCGAATTCGACGTGATCGAGAAGGGCGACATCGCCAAAAGCTAACGAGAGAGACTTGCAGTGAATCAGCGGCATGCGAAGGGCGACTTTCTGGGGAAAACGGGTTGGAGCGGGGAAAGTGAGGCTGGCGAGGCTAACAAGCCGCCATCGAAGCGCTATTTTCGCCTACAAACCCTGTTACATCTCGAACCTGCTCTGTACAAATTGTCGGGGTAACCTATCTTTATGCGATTAGACGCTAGGTTTGGCGTTGTTTATGTTGCTCTGGCGACCGCGCATTGGACAAAAACCCAGCAACCCGTGCCCCTCAACATCGTTCGGAGATCAAGATGAAAAAACTGTTTGGAATCACTGCTGCAATCCTATTTAGTGCCGGCGCTGCTGTCGCCTTTGCACAAACCCCGCCAGCGCCGCCAGAAGATGGGAAGGGCCCAGGTCACGGCGGCAGAATGCGCGATTGCGCCAAGATGGAAGACGCGGACAAGAAAAGCCGCTGCGAAGCCAACCAAAAAGCAATGAAGGCCGCGCGGGAAAAATGTAAGGACAAAGCCGAAGGCCCAGATCGCCGCAGCTGCATGCGCGAAAACATGCCGAATCCGCCAGAGAAAAAGTAATTAGTGGTTTGCGGCTCGTCACGACCATCAGCCTCGCCGGGCAACCGACGGGGCTTTTTTGCGTTTTGACGCCGACCCATAGGTTTGCGAACGACGGGCTAAAATGACGTCTTTTGCGATCCAAGTCGAGCCAACGATATGCGTTTAGTGACTGTCGCCGCCACCCAGATGGCCTGTGATTGGAATGTTGAGGGCAATATCGCGCGCGCCGACCGGCTGGTGCGCGAGGCCGCGGCGAAGGGCGCACAAATTGTCCTCATTCAAGAGTTGTTTGAGCGCTGCTATTTCTGCCAAAAGCAGGTGCCAGCGTACTTGGCGTTTGCGACGTCGGTTGCCGAAAATCTTGCCGTCCGGCATTTCCAAAACGTTGCCGCCGAGCTGGGTGTGGTATTGCCCATCAGCTTCTACGAGCGCGCCAACAATGCGCTTTATAACAGTGTGGCAATCATCGATGCAGACGGCACCAATCTTGGTATTTACCGCAAAAGCCACATCCCGGATGGGCCAGGCTATTCGGAAAAATACTACTTCTCCCCGGGCGACACCGGATTCAAAGTGTGGGACACGCGGTACGCGCGGATTGGCGTCGGAATCTGCTGGGACCAGTGGTTTCCCGAATGTGCCCGCAGCATGGCGCTGCAAGGCGCGGAATTATTGTTCTATCCGACCGCAATCGGTAGCGAACCGCATGATGCGACGATTGACTCAAGCGCACATTGGCAGCGAACGCAGCAGGGCCACGCGGCGGCAAATGTAGTGCCGGTAATCGCATCAAACCGAATTGGTCGGGAGACGGAGCAGGAGTCGGCCATCACGTTTTATGGCGCGTCGTTTATCACTGACGAGTCGGGCGAAAAAGTTGCTGAGGCCGATGCCGCCTCGGTGGCCGTCCTGACCCACACCTTTGACCTCGATGCGCTTGCCACCAAACGTCGCGCGTGGGGCCTGTTTCGCGATCGTCGCCCCGACCTTTATAGGGGTGTGGTTACAAAAGATGGCGTGACCGTGCCTACCGCCGGATAGCGCGGCGATGACCACTATTGTCCAAACCTCGTCATGAAAACTTCGTCACCCCGTGCAGACGGCTTTCACATGCCCGCCGAGTGGGAGCCACACGCAAAAACCTGGATGGTGTGGCCCGAGCGCCCCGACAATTGGCGACTCGGTGCCAAGCCTGCACAAGCGGCATTCACGGCTGTGGCACACGCCATCGCGGCATTCGAACCGGTTGTGGTTTGCGCGAATGCTGGAGAGCTGGCCAACGCCTCTGCCGCGCTGCTTGTGCGTGCCACCCAACATCCGATTCGCGTGGTCGAAATCGACAACGATGACGCTTGGTGTCGAGATACCGGGCCAACGTTTGTGGTCAACGGCGCGGAGTTGCGCGGTATCGATTGGACGTTTAACGCGTGGGGCGGGGCGAACGGCGGACTCTATGCGATGTGGGATCGCGATGATGAAGTTGCCGGGAAAATTTTGGCGACGGAGAAACTCGTCCGCTATCGTAGCGAAGGGTTTGTGATGGAAGGTGGTGCGATCCATGTTGATGGGGAAGGCACATTGCTCGTCACCGAAGCGTGTCTGCTGAATTCCAACCGCAACCCGCAGCTTGGTCGCTCGGAAATTGAAGCCATGCTGCGAGATTACCTTGCGGTTGAGAAAATCATCTGGCTGCCGCGCGGGATTGTGAACGACGAAACCGATGAGCACATCGACAACATGTGCTGTTTCAGTGAACCGGGCGAGGTGTTATTGGCTTGGACCAACGACCAAAATGATCCGCAGTACGCGTTTTCGACCGCTGCACTTAAGGTGCTAGAGGCCGCCGTGGACGCGAAGGGGCGGGCGCTAAAAGTTCACAAACTGCCCCTGCCGGCGGTCATGACGGCGACTGCCGAAGAAGTTGCGACCCTCGCGGCCGGGGATGCCATCGAACGTCCATCATCGAATCGGCTGGCTGGCTCGTACATCAATTTTTATTTATGTAATGGTGGGGTGATCGTGCCGAAATTTGACGACCCAAACGATGACGTGGCCGCACGTATCTTGGCCGAGCGCTTCCCCGGTCGGCAGGTTGTGCAGGTACCTGGCCGCGAGATTCTGCTTGGCGGCGGAAATGTGCATTGCATTACGCAGCAGCAGCCTGCGGTCGTTCCACCACAGCAGCAGCCTGCGCTCGTTCCGCCACAGCAGCAGCCTGCGGTTTTTCGGGAATAGTGAACGGCAACGCCGATTTAAAGATTGATGAAAAACATCCTTGTTCTGTTTGACCAAGAATGGGATTCCCCCCAGTGGGCAAAGCTGTCGACCGAATCTGGCGGCGGCTATCAGTTTTTCCATGAAGGATTCGACCTGTTTCGTTTCCCGTCGAACGCTCAATTATTGACCTTCGATATTTTCAAGTTCGTCGATAGGCTGGTCGCCAAATACGGGCGACTCAGGCTCGACGCCATTGTGTCGAGTCACGAGCAGTTTGGTGCTCTCACGGCTGGACTGTTGGCCGAGCGCCTCGGCCTGCCGGCGATGTCCACTGCAGCCGTTCTAAACGCCCAGCACAAGGCGGTTGCCCGGCAACTCATTGGCCAACACGTGCCCGCCGCCAACGTGCCATATGCCACCTTCCCTTACGCAGTGCGCGACGCGGCGGAGATTGCGTTGCCGTTTCCGTTCTATGCCAAACCGGTAAAAGCCGCGTATTCGATTCTTGCGCGACGGGTTGATAACTTTCCACAGCTCTACCGTCACCTCAGTTTTCGTCCCTGGGAGCAATTCATTATCAAACGGCTGGTGCGGCCCTTCAACGATGTGGTTGAGCGGCTGGCGACGAGCGACATCAACGGTCACTGGATGATCGCCGAGCAAATCGTTGATGGCTTCCAAGTCAATGTTGACGGTTTTGTCGAGGATGGTGAAGTGCATATCCTCGGCGTCATCGACGCCGTCATGTACCCGGGAACCGACGCATTCTTGCGTTGGGAATACCCGAGCCGGCTGCCGAATGAGTGGCAGGCAAATTTGCGCCAAACATCTTGCCAAGTCGTGAAGGCGCTGGGCCTGAATCACGGCCTGTTCAACGTCGAGCTTCGTATTTGCTCACACTCCGGCGATTGCAAGGTGATCGAGGTGAACCCCCGCATGGCGACGCAGTTTTCGGGTATGTACGAGGCCGTTGATGGCATCAATCTCCACGCGCTCGCCATTAGGCTGGCGCTTGGTGAGGCATCTGGTGTGGCGGCGCTGCATGGCAGTGAAAGGGGGGGGCGCTTGGGTACACGCGAAGGTGGAGGCGGACGGCACAAATTTGCAACGAGTTTTGTCTATCGGCGGTTCGACGGTAAACCGCAGCCGCATTTCCCCGGCGCGGCACAACTGCGGGCGCTGGCAGCGTTCGACCCGGAAGCGCGGCTGGTGACTTTTGAAAAGCGCGGTGCTGAGCTTAAACGGGAGTCGAAGTGGCTGCAAAGTTATCGCTATGCGTGTCTGAATCTGGCGGCAGACTCGGAGCAGGCGTTACGGGAAAAGTACCAACGCGCTTCGGAAATTGTCGGATTCCCGACGCATCCTTGAGACGCTTCACGCTGCCGCTGCCATGGAGGCGGAGTGGTCAGCTAAAATAGTCGATTAATCCACCTTCATAGTCACCGCCATGTCCGCTGTTGGTTCCTTAAAAAACGTTCCCTCCGTTTCTGAGATTCGTCAGGTCTTTGTTACCTTCTTTGAGTCGAAAGGACACACGCACCTAGCGTCCAGCTCGCTGGTTCCGCACGACGATCCCACGCTCCTGTTTACCAATGCCGGGATGAACCAGTTTAAGGATGTGTTCCTTGGCTACGAAAAACGCGACTATGTGCGGGCGGTGACTTCGCAGCGGTGTGTACGAGCCGGTGGCAAGCACAACGATCTTGAGAACGTTGGTTACACCGCGCGGCACCATACGTTCTTCGAAATGCTGGGCAACTTCAGTTTCGGCGACTACTTTAAACGTGACGCCATTAAGTACGCGTGGGAGCTGCTCACGGTCGCCTACAAATTGCCGAAAGAAAAACTGCTGGTGACCGTCTATGCCGACGACGACGAGGCTTACAACATTTGGGCCGATGAGATCGGCGTGCCCAAAGAAAAAATTGTCCGGTTGGGGGACAACAAGGGTGGCAAATATGCCTCCGACAATTTCTGGATGATGGGTGACACGGGGCCCTGCGGTCCGTGCAGCGAAATTTTCTACGACCATGGCGCGCATATCGCCGGTGGTCCGCCGGGCTCGCCGGATGAGGACGGTGATCGGTTCATCGAAATTTGGAACCTAGTGTTCATGCAGTACAACCGCGAGGTCAAGGACGGGCCGATGATTGCGCTGCCGAAGCCTTCGGTGGATACCGGTATGGGCTTGGAGCGTCTGTCGGCAGTACTGCAACACGTACACGCAAACTATGAAATCGATTTGTTTCAGGCGCTGATCAAAGCTGGCATGCGCGAGACCGGTGAGAAAGACATCACCAATCCAAGCCTGCGCGTGATCGCCGACCATATCCGCGCCTGTGGGTTCTTGGTTTGCGACGGCGTGATTCCCGAAAATGCGGGGCGCGGCTACGTGCTGCGCCGTATCGCTCGTCGCGCGATGCGACATGGTTACAAACTCGGCCAGAAGAAACCATTTTTCTACAAGCTAGTCGACGACTTGGCGCTAGTGATGGGCGACGCATACCCGGAGATTGCCGAACACAAGGAACGCGTGAAAGCGGTGTTGAGGCAAGAAGAAGAGCGCTTTGGCGAGACGCTTGAAAATGGTATGTCCATGCTGGACGCAGCACTCAGCGCCAACGCCAAACACCTCGACGGTGAAACCGCGTTTAAGCTTTACGACACGTTTGGCTTTCCCATCGACTTAACTGCTGATATCGGTCGTGAGCGTGGCTTCGAAGTCGATATGGCGGGATTTGATCGCGCGATGTCCGAGCAGCAAGAGCGTTCGCGTTCGGCAGGCAAATTTACGGCTAAAGAAAAACTGACCTACGAAGGTGTGAAAACCAGTTTCAAAGGCTACGACTCTCTGAGCGAAGACGCACAGGTAGTCGCGCTGTATCGCGGTGGCGTAAAAGTCGAACGGCTGGCGGCGGGGGAGGAGGGCGTCGTGGTGCTTGATCGCACGCCGTTCTATGCGGAGTCGGGCGGCCAAATCGGTGACAAGGGTGAATTGACGAAAGATGGTACCTGCCTCACGCTATTTGCGGTCGAAGACACACAAAAAATTCAGGCTGATGTATTCGGCCACTACGGCAGCACGAAATCTGGCGAGCTTGCGGTCGGCGACACGCTTGTGGCGAACGTCAATATGACCGCGCGCGCGCAAACCATGCGCCACCACTCGGTGACGCACATCATGCACAAAGCGTTGCGTGAAGTGCTGGGCGGTCATGTGCAGCAAAAAGGTTCGCTGGTGGATACAGACAAAACCCGCTTTGACTTCGCCCACAACGCGCCGATGACGTCGGATGAAATCGCCAAGGTTGAAGCAATCGTGAACGCCGAAATTTTGCAGAACGCGGCGACAAGCGCGAATGTGATGGGGCTCGAAGCCGCACAGAAGACGGGTGCCATGATGTTGTTCGGCGAAAA
>JACMOJ010000507.1 GCA_014378085.1 Burkholderiales bacterium
ACACCGCCGCCACAACACCGGTCCCCCCACCCGCATCCCCGACTTCCGGGCCGCCCATCGTCTCCCGAAGGGCGTGGCAGGCGCTCATCGTGCTGCTGGCCGGAATGTTCATGGCCCTGCTGGACACGACCATCGTCAATGTGGCCTTGCCGAGCATCCGCACCAGCATTGACGCGTCAGAGGCTACGCTGTCGTGGATCATCCCCGGCTATGCCCTCGCCTTCGGCCTCGCCCTCATTCCGGCCGGCCGCGTCGGCGACCGCATCGGGCACAAGTGGGTCTTCTTCACCGGACTCGCCCTGTTCACCGTCGCGAGCCTGGCCTGTGGATTGGCCCAGACCGACCTGCAGCTCATCGTCGCCCGGGTCGTGCAGGGCCTCGCCGGCGGTATCTTCGTGCCGGCCGTGACCGCCGTGATCCAACTCATGTTTCCGCCGCAGGCCCGCGGCAAGGCGTTCGCGATCATGGGCTCGGTGATCGGAGTGTCCACGGCCCTCGGCCCGATCGTCGGCGGCCTCATCATCGGAGCCTTCGGCACCGCCATCAACGACCGTGATTGTCACACCGCCAACTCCGGTTACGCCCGCGCCGATACCAGCACCGCCGCCACGCTTTGAACGTGTGACGCTTGCCGCGACCGAGCTGTTCGAATTCGACCGTTCTGACCTACGCATGCCACAGCCAAAGCTGGATGAAATCGCAGCCACGCTAGGCCGCAGCACGCAAAACTCCAATATCACTATCTCGGGCCACACCGACCGTCTCGGTAGCGAAGCCTACAACATGAAGCTATCGCAACGCCGTGCCGATGCAGTCAAGAACTATCTGGTCAGCAAGGGTGTCTCGTCGGGTCAGTTGACGACAGTTGCCAGAGGCGAGAGCATGCCGTTGGTGGTTTGCACGAACAAAAATCGCGCCGCGTTGATCAAGTGTCTAGAACCAAACCGCCGCGTAGAAGTAGAGCAAATCGTCATCGAGCGCCGCGTACAGTAGCAGTAATAGGCTGATCAGTTTGGCCGAAAAAAGCGCCACTATCGTCGCCTCACCTGGCGACGATAGTGGCGTACTACTTGTGCATCACACCCCCATCGATTTTTCTGATCGATTGGCATTAGGCTTTACCAAGCTACTCAGGCTTGCCGCCGACACCTTCTTTGCCAAACGCTATGGGCACCGTGCGATCGTCCTCGAAACAATCGCCGCAGTCCCTGGCATGGTTGGCGCGACCATTCAGCATTTGACCAGCCTGCGCCGTATGGCTGACGATGAAGGCTGGATCCGCACATTGATGGAAGAGGCAGAAAACGAGCGCATGCATCTGATGACTTTCGTCGAGATTGCCCAGCCTACTGTTTTTGAGCGGCTCGTTGTCATGCTCGCGCAATGGATTTTTTACGTCGGCTTTTTCATTCTCTATCTAGTGTCATCACGAACGGCGCACCGCGTCGTGGGCTACTTCGAGGAAGAGGCAGTGATCAGCTACACGCTATACCTTCAGGAAATCGACGAAGGTCGTTCGCCGAACGTTGCAGCACCCCACATTGCCAAACATTACTGGCGGCTCCCAGCCGACGCGACGTTGCGCGATGTTGTCCTCCTTGTCCGCGCGGATGAAGCACATCATCGCGACATCAATCATGGCTTCGCCAGTAAACTTTCTGGCCTGCCAATCGATCAAGCGCAGGTCGCGCCTTATCCGCAACATGCCGATGAAATTCGTATGAAGGCCTGATATGAAGCGCGCTTCAAAGCCTAAATCGGTTGCGGTGACAAATACGGGCACGCCATCGCAGCGTCACAAACCGTTTTCCATGATTAGAGAGTTTCATCTTGCCGATTGGTTTACGCTCGGCAACGCCGTCTGCGGAATGGGGGCTTTATTTTCCGTAATGACCTATATCAAAACAGGCAATGTCAGGCATATTTATTTTGCCTGTAGTTTGGTGTTCGTCGCCCTGGTATTTGATGTTATCGACGGTCGCGTCGCGCGGTGGCGCCAGAAAACCTCGGCGATGGGTCGGGAGCTCGATTCACTCGCTGACATTATCTCGTTCGGTGTCGCCCCCGCGATGATTGCGTACGGCTGCGGCATGCAAGGCTTCTATGATCGCATCGTCTTAGTGTATTTTGTCGCTTGCGGTGTCTCGCGTCTGGCGCGTTATAACATCACGGCCGAAGCGTTGTCCGGTGGTGGTGACAAAGTGAAATACTTCGAGGGAACGCCAATACCAACGTCGGTCGTGCTTGTTCTAATGCTGGCGGTGGCGGCGTCGTTGGATGCGTTGCGGGAAAACCTCTGGTTCGGCACGATCACGATCGCGGGATTTGAGCTCCATCCGCTCGTGCTGCTGTTCGCGGTATCAGGCTCGCTGATGATTAGCCGCATCAAAATTCCGAAGCCGTGAGCATTTTTTCAAGATAACGCTCACCATTGAGGTAAGCAAGTACGTTGTGATGGCGCATACGTGCTGGTCTGATATATCTTTGCGCGTGTTAGCGCATGAGTCTGCGCCAGGCGGCCCGCGAAGTTCCCTTCCTGCAATTTACGCAAGCACCCACACGCGCTAAACAATGTTAATCGAGCTATTGGCAGACATTGCCAAACTAAGTCTGATCATTGCTTGCGCATTCGCAGGGCTTAACGTCTATGCGCATCGCACGCATCGTGATTGGGCGGTCCGATTGACGCAACGTCGATTGGCAGTGTTGGCAGTGTTGACACTCGCCGTGAGCGGCGTCAAAGTCATCGAAGATGTCGTTGCCAAAGAATCAGGACCAGTTGACGAAATGATTATGTGGTTGGTCCGCGAGTACGTACCAACGGCGCTCACGGGCTTTTTTACATTGGTCATTTTGAGCGGGTCGGCGGGTTTCATTCTTCCGGCCGCGCTACTTTCGACCGCTGCGCTGTACATAGCCAGACGTCATTTCGAAGCGGTGATCATGGCCGTCTCCATGATCACCGCACCGTTGGTCATCTACGTGTTAAAAATGATCGTCGACCGCTCCCGTCCTGCCTTGTGGGAAGCACAGTGGTATTGGGGATCCAGCTTTCCTAGCGGGCACACTCTAAGCACCGCAGCCTTTTCGACCGCTGCCGCACTCTGTGTGGCACGAATCTGGCCTCAACAAGGCAACCTGGCGATGTCGTTTGCGCTGGTATGGACAAGTACGGTCGCGGTTTCTCGCCTTGTCATCGGCGTCCATTGGCCTTCCGATGTTCTGGCGGCTATGTGTCTGGGTGCTTTCATTTCACTCGCGATTAGCATCGCGCTCGAATTGCGCGTTTCCAGTTTAATAAGGAAAGATTCGGCTACTACATAGGTGCGATAGCGCCAACGCTAATTGCTAAATCAATAGCATTAGCGACAAACAACGAGTCTTCGGAAAATAAGATGAAACTCTATAGCGGGCGCGCCTTTCAGGCGATTTTATGCCGGGCAGCCGCGCCAGATATAGTGTGAGTAAGACCAATTCAATCAATAACGCCCGAACCCAGGTTGTCGCGCCCGCAACTGTGACAGCTCCGCTTCAAGCGTGCGAATCTGCTCAAGCAAAGTGAGTGTGAGTGCCACGGCGTGCGCGTCCAGCTCCAAATCATCCCGGAGGCGGCAGGCTTTGCGAACCGTCACCACGCAATCAGCGCTGAAGATCCACGGTGGAGAGTCGAAATTCGCCGGCATCAAGGCACCGGCATCGACGAGTGCAGTGACTTCGCTTTCGGTCAGACCCGACAAATCGACTAGATCGTCGATTGACACACTTTGCGAGCGATGCAACCAAAATGCGCTGTATGTTTCAGCCTGCATTTGAGGACTCCTTGGTGAAATGACCACGCGGATTAAACGTTGAGCCTTCGGCCAGTTGCTTGAACAAGTTTTTCTCACGTTCATCAGTTTCAGGTGGCATGACAATTTTCACGATCGCAAAAAGGTCGCCTGCTTCTCCGTCCTTACCGGCAGCGCCCGCCGGCTTGGGCAGTCCGCGCCTGGCGAGCCGTAGTTGTTGACCGGTGTTGGTCGCCGGCGCTACGGCGAGATTGACGGCGCCGCCCAGGGTTGGCACTTCAATTGTGGCACCGAGTGCCGCCTCCCATGGCGTTAGCGGCAAATCAATATACAGATCGAATCCATCGACTCTGTATAACGGATGCGTGTGCAACTTGATGATGAGATAGAGGTCACCATCGCGCCTGCCGTTGTGTCCCTTGCCACCTTGACCGCGCAGGCGCAGGCGCTGGCCCTCGGTGGCACCTCTGGGTATGCGCGCCTGGACGCTGCGTGCTTCATGTCGCATCCGCCCTTGCTGATCGTAAACAGGCACACTTAAACTGAGATCGACCTGCGTACCTCGATAGGCATCTTCCAGATTGATTGCGGCTGCGACATCAAAATCTTCGCCCGCGACCTGAAAATTTGCCTGGTGACTGCTGCCATGGCGGCCACGCGCAAAACTGGCGAACAAGTCCGATAGATCAACACCCTCAAACGAGGACTGACCATCGTTGAACTGCGTATTGAATTCTTTGCCCCAGTCTCGGGACGGCTCAAAATCTTCACCAGCGCGGTGCTGCCCCAAGCGATCATAAGCTGCACGCTTGTCGGCGTCCTTCAACGTCTGGTAGGCCTCTGCCACATCCTTGAATTTCTCCTCGCCCGCCGGATCCTTTGAGACGTCGGGATGAAATTTTCGCGCGAGCTTGCGATAGGCTTTTTTTATATCGTCTTCGCCGGCGGCCCGCTCGATACCCAGAATGGCGTAATAGTCTTTATATTTCATTGCGGTCAGGGCTGCTGTAATCGATACAAAAAATGGGGCGACCGCCAGGCCTGAAGTGTTGGCGCTGCGTCAATCGCCATTACGGACGGACAGGGGCTCGACGACTAGTTTAGCGCTTCAGACGTTCGCCACCAACACTTCCGGCCGGTCAACGGCAATTTTCTAGGTTGGGGCGTGCGCCTTCACCCAGACGACGTATTGATCCATCCACCCCTGCAAGAACTTCTTGCCGGTCTCACCAATGTTGCCGGTGTCGTCAAAAAACCCTTCTTTGGCATGAAGGAATGCCTCAGGCTGGCCCAGTGTCGGCACGTCCAGGTAGGCCAGAATATTGCGCAAATGTTGTTGCGCCAATGCCGTGCCGATGGCACCGACGGACACGCCAAGCACGCCTGCCGGCTTCCCCGCCCAGGAATTTTTGCCGTACGGCCGCGAAGCGTGATCGATTGCGTTCTTCAATACCCCGGGGATCGAACGGTTGTATTCGGGCGTCACGAACAGCAGCCCCTGTGCCGCAGCGATGTCAGCCTTTATTCGTTTAACCGGAGAAGATGGGTTCGCGTCGTCATCTTGGTTATAAAGTGGGAGGTCAGCGATTTCAAGTTGCTTGAATTGGAATTCCGGCGGTGCCAACTTTGCGATCGCACCCGCCAGTTTGCGGTTGAACGATTCACGACGAAGGCTGCCGACGACGACTGCAATTTGATATTGACCCATGAAAATCTCCTGTGTGCGTAGGTGCTTGACTTGGTAGCGCGTCAACAGAGACGGCGCGCCGGGCTCGATTCTCTTCAGCAGGTGCAGCGTCTTTTTCGACAGCCATTTCTGCCATTAGAAACTTACAGAATTTCACCGATGTGGTCTGTGCGGTGTCGAACACACGAAGTCTACTGTGGCGTGACGTGATGTTTCGTCGTTTCAAACTGTACTTTAATGAAGTCGTGGGCAGCATGACCAGCGGGTGCGCCTTGCACTTTCGCTAAAGACCGGCGGCAAATCAAGCGCCGCGGTCTGGTGCGGCCACCCAGCGCGAAATTTTTCGTAGCGCTATGTGCGCTGGCAGACAGAGATACAAGTGAGCAACGCGCAAAGTTGAGGCAACGGGGTTCAAATTGTTTTTGACCCGATTTTTGATTCTGCCCTCAAGGCGCTAAAACAAATCCGAATATTACTTTGGACAAAAACCAACTTATCGAGATGCTTCCGCGCAAAGATCGCTTGCGATTGCTATCAGTCTGCGAGCCAGTCCAACTCGAAATAGGCAAGGTGCTGTGCGAGGTCGGAATTCCCACAAGTCACGTCTATTTTCCAATCAACGGCTCCATCTCACTTTTGACTCTGATCGACGGGAAACCCGCACTTGAAGTCGGCATGGTCGGCCGTGAGGGAATGGTAGGAGCACATTTGGCTTTGGGGACATTTGACACCCCTTTGCAGGCACTTGTTCAGGGTGATGGCAAGAGCTGGCGCATCAGCGCTGACGATTTCCGGCGGGAGTTTGCACGCAGTCCCGCGGTGCAGCGCGGCTTGAATAAATACCTCTATGTACTCATGGCCCAGCTTGCCTCGTCTGCTACGTGCTTGCGCTTTCATTTGATCGGACCACGTTTGGCGCGCCGGTTATTGATGACCCAAGACCGGGCGCACGCGGATCAATTTAAGGTTACCCAAGAGTTTCTTGCATGCATGCTCGGAGTGCGTCGCGTTGGTATCACTACCGCAGCAGGGGCGATGCAGCGCGGCGGCCTCATCGAATATCACCGAGGCAACCTGACGGTATTAAATCGGCGTGGCCTCGAGGCCGCCGCGTGCAGCTGCTATGCCAACGACCGGCAGAGCTATTCGCGACTGCTGGCTTAATCGGAACTTGCAAGCCCGGCGTTTTCCGACTGGCTGTGACTGTGCGCTCGCGAAGGTAAAACAAAATAAATCAGGTAAGAACTTTCTGACATTACAACCAGCCGCGGTGAGCGCGCGAATTCTCCTGTTTGCAATTGAGGGCAGCAATTATTCCGGCTATCTTTGTTTAACATTGTGCAGAAGCAATGAAGCAAATTCATCACAGGTTAACAATTTAGAGGAGTAATTAATATGAACTTTATCATTTGGCTGGTAGTAGGAGGTGTCATCGGTTGGCTCGCAAGCATCATGATGAAAACGGACGGACAGCAAGGCCTATTTCTGAATGTCGTCGTCGGTATCATTGGCTCGATGCTCGGTGGATGGGTCATTTCACCTTTGGCAGGTGTGGGCACGATTAATCAGGACAACTTTAGCCTGCCCGCGTTGCTGGTGTCGTTCTTTGGTGCGATCATTCTTTTGGCAATCGTTAACGTGTTGCGGCGCAAAAGCGTCCGCTAAACGTAGTCGTTGGTTGCAGAAAAGTACCAAACCCTTTTAGGGAGTTAACAATGAGCTATAAAGAAAAAACGATCACCACGAAGACTGACGATTCGGATGCGAACCGCGATCCGCTTACCGACGCTCCAGGCTCCCATCCAATAGGGACCGGAATTGGCGCACTGCTCGGGGGGCTGCTGAAGCCGCGGGAGCTGGCGCGGCAATTGGCGCGGCTACCTGTACAGTAATTGGTCCGGT
>JACMOJ010000054.1 GCA_014378085.1 Burkholderiales bacterium
CAAGCTCTTTCACCGCCTGCGAAAGAATGCGCGCCCCTGTCGCGCCGAACGGGTGTCCAAACGCAACGCTTCCACCATTCGCGTTCAGCCGTTCCCATCGGTTATCGCCCAAGTGCCGTGATCGTCATGGCACGCATTTTTCGAAACCCTAGCAGCCACGCGCCCTACCGACCCTACGCCTCTGGCGGATTGGTGTAACTTAGCGTAGTCGACAAACCATCTGGAGCCAAGCATGCATACCCGTCATGTTGTTGTGATTGCGTTGATCTCGATGTGCAGCGGCTGCGCCATCGTAGCCGCCCCAGCCAGGCCTGCAACGGCATCGGGCACGTCAAGCGCAGCCAGCCCCATCAGCTCAACCAGCCCAGCCAGCCCAGCCAGCGCAGCCAGCCCAGCCAGCAATTGGAATGGGCCGTCATTCAAACGCATGACCATCATGGTCGCGAATCTCGACCGCACGGTGCGACTGTGGCGCGACATCCTTGGCTTTGAGGTAGTTGTGAATCCCACATCCGGCGCTGACAGTTATTCCTATCCTGTCTTCAACATCGCGCGCAACGCCAGTATTCGATACGCCATGGTCTCTGCGGGGCCCGATCAGCAGCGCACGTTTGCGTTTGCAGAAGTGAAAGGCCAAGTCGTGCCAGTGCCACAATCGCCACGCGTTGCGGCGGCGGTGATTAATGCCAATGGGCGATTGGCAGAGATCATCCAGTTAGCTACCGCCGAGGGCATGCAGGTGGTTCCTGCAACCGTGCTGCGTTCTGCCACCAATGGCGTCGGCGTTGAGCAAGCGTTTGGTGATCTTGATGGACACTTGATTGTGCTTTACGATTTTCCCAAGACCGACGTGGGCACGAAGCGCTAGCTGCAGCAACGGGCGGCTATCTCGGACCTACACAGACTTGATATTGGTCGAGTGCGGTGCGACGCGCTTTAGTTGGGGCGCTGCAACGCTGGTGGCTGAATTAGGAAATGAAGTTTGAGCGCGTGCCGTATATTTGGCCGCGCAGCGTGCGGCGGATAGCAAGGATTCCGAACCCCTTCTGAAGTTTGTGCGCTCGTGAGCGCTTCGTATCAACAGACGTTGCCAACCAGTGGTGCCTTCGCTATCATTGGGTTCATGCACTGCGTTTGTATGCGTTCGCATTTTTCACCGCGCATTTTCCACCGCGCATTTTTGACCGCGCATTTTTCATCGCCAGTGCCATCCCTCGTTACACCTTTCGTTACACTGACTAATAAATGACTTAGGCGTTGCGCCTAAGCAAAGAGATTCTTTTGGATTCGCGCCTCTACCAAACCGCCGCCAAGACGCCTACTTGGGAGTTTTCATCTGTCCCCGACGGTTGGTCCACCGAACCTCATCGCAATATCGCCGCGGGCGCAACCGCCACCATTGTTTCTCTACCATCATCAATCGGCTTAGGCGTGATTGCGCTGGCGCCACTCGGTGCCGAGTACGTGAGTATTGGCATGATGGCCGGATTACATGGGGCGGCATTTTTAAGTCTGGTGGCATTGTTGGCCGGCGCGCGCGGAATCGCAATCTACGCGCCGCGGGGGCTGGTGACGTTTTCGATTGCGTCAGTAGTCGCGACGACGCTAGTCGGTGCCTCATGGCTGCCGCGCGATCCGTACATGGTAGTGTCGGCACTCTTTTTAATGCTGGCGCTGGTGGGCGTGTTTCAGTTGATTTTTGCGCTGGCAAGATTACCGAGGCTAGTGAAGTATCTGCCAGCGCCGGTACTTGCTGGTTTCCAAAATGCGGCAGCCATCGCGATCATGCTGTCACAGCTGCCGTCCATACTAGGCGCAAGCACCTCCACCGGCTTCAGCCAACTATCTTCCGTCGTTGCGAGCGCCAAGCTAATGCCGGCAGCGTTGGGCATCTTAACGATTGTGTTGGTCTTCAACGGCCATCGTTTCAGCAAACGCGTTCCGGCTGTTTTGATTGGCCTCGCGGGTGGCTCACTCGTGTACCACTTGGTGGACAAATTGATGTTCGCCGGCGTGTTTGGCGGCACACTGGCCCATGTCGCGGCTGAGATTCCCAGCGGGATTGAATTGGCCGGCATTATGGCCGTCACGCAATTACCAGGTTTTGCGGAGGCGCTTCCAGACATCATTGTGGCCGCCGCATCGGTTGCCGTAGTCGCCTCAATTGACGTGCTGATGGGTGCGAAGTTAGTTGAGAACATGTCTCGTCAGCGCGGAAACAGTACGCGCCAATTGCTATGTATGGGAGCCGCCAACACATTAACGCCGCTCTTGGGGGGAATCACCGGGTCCATCAGCATCGCGCCCACCTCGACCAATTACCTGTCGGGTGGACGCAACTCACTCACACTGCTCACGCACGGTTTGGCCATGCTTGCCATGATCATGTTCTTTGCGCCGCTGTTGAGTCTCATCCCAAAGGTGGTGATTGCGGCGCTGGTCTTCTACGCGGGCATTCAACTGCTGGACCGCTGGACCATTCGGCTACTACTACGCTTGGTGCGTGGTCGATCGGTTCGCTGGCGCGATATTTCGATTGATCTACTGGTGATTTTTTTAGTTGCCGGCGTTGCGCTGTTCGTAAACATGGCGGTTGCGGTGGGCTTGGGTATTCTTATTTCGGTCGTAGTGTTTACCATCCGCATGAGTCACGGCATGGTGCGACGCGTGAGATACGGCAACAGAATCCACTCGCGTCGCTCCCGTCCGGTGGATGAAATGGAGCTGCTGGCAACACACGGCCAACGCGTCATGTCGATCGAACTCGAAGGGCCGGTGTTTTTTGCGTCGGCGGAACAATTGCACAACCGTATCGACGAGGCAATTGCAGACGGCGTCACTCACATCATCGTCGATATTGAGCGTGTCACCGAAATGGACAGTACCGGCACACAAATTCTTATGCAAACTGCTGAGCGCGCAAAAGCGTTGGGCATTCAGTTTTTGCTTTCCGGTGTGATGGTCTCGGTTCGCGCCGCGAGCATCATGCGGGATCAGGGGGTGTGGGATCAGATGACCAACGAGCGCATGTTTCCCGACCTAGATCGCGCGCTGGAATGGTGTGAAACCAATCTCCTCGCGGACCTATCAACGCGCGCGGTGGTCGATGGAGAGTTGCCGCTTGATCGGTTTGAGTTACTCGCTGGATTGAGCGCTGACGAACGCGACGCGTTGGTGCCGCTCCTGACGCGCTACCAGTGGCAAGCCGGTGAGACGGTATTTTCGCAAGGTGATGCGGGGGATGCGCTGTACCTGATTCTTTGCGGGTCTGCGAGCGTTCGGATTGAACTTCCGAATGGCAATCGCCGGATCGTCACATTCTCGGCGGGCACGATATTCGGCGAGATGGCATTACTAGATCAAGATGCGCGCTCGGCAACCGTCTTCGCTGATGAGCCGATGACGTGTTATGCCTTTAGCCGTGAGAGCTTTGCGCAAATCAAATTAAGCTCACCTAGCGTTGCCATGACACTTTTGGCAAATCTCGCGCGAGAATTGAGCCATCGAATTCGGCTAACCAACCGCGCGCATCAAGAGTCTGCATGACCGGCAAGATCACACCGGCAGAAACAGAAACGGGATAGCGGCTTGAACGTCAAATTTTGTTTTCTCTTTTGAAACTCAGGAATCGGCGGCTATCTCCAGCTTGTATTGCTTGAAACTGTCCGCCGATAGGCGAGTTTGGTGAGTTTTCGCGCGCCGCACGTTACCGCCACGTGGAGTCGAATAACCGTTCATCAAGCGCTTTGCCCGGCGCGCACTCGGGCGAAAAATACTGGCTGGACATCTCGCCATGCTGGGCGCGTTGTTGGTAGTAGTTGTTGAAATACGCCATGCCGTTGACGCGGGCGATGTCCTCCGAAATACTAAACAACATCGAGGCTCTTGCAAAACGTTGTATCGCCTGACATTCGGTTTTGGCTTCATCTCGCTCGCCACGAATGTGCATGGCTTCGTGGGCAAAAATCTGCATGCTGAACAGTTCCTCGTCGCTGGGCCGTTGCGGGCGCTTCACGTGATCCATCAACCGTGCGCACCACGGATACTGAAAAACGATGCGACCGGTCTCAAATTGAGCGTGCCCCGCCGCAAACACATTCCGATCAAAAATCGTGTCCGCCATCGTGTTGCAATGCACGTGGGCCATGCTGTTTTCAGAAAGCGCTCTGGCCTTTTCGGTCAGCCCGCGTTCAAAAAACCAGTAACGAGTGGGTATGTAGGCAAAGGCGAGGGCGATCAGCGCGAGCACCACGGCATAGGGCACTGACGATTCCGGGTTGGGCCGATCAAAGCCGGGGCGCGGCACATAGCCGTAATATATTTCCCGGAACGCAAGCCAGCCAAACAGCGCCGCCATGAGCCACCAAAGCATAACGTCGTCTCTCGAAAAGTTGTGACAAGAATCATTTTTCCGCTTGGCGCACGAACGACGTGTTGATCGAGCAGACGGCGCCTGTATAAGCTTCGTTAGCCATGTGCCGCGGTCTCAATCGGCTAAATGGATTCCAACAACGCCACGGTTCCCAAGCCACCATCGGCACAAATACTGACGATGGCGCGTTTTCCTGCTTTTCCGTTGGCCATCGCCGCAAGCTCTTTCACCGCTTGCGACAAAATACGCGCGCCTGTCGCGCCGAATGGATGCCCGAGCGCGACACTGCCACCATTCGGATTCAGCCGCTCCCACGGAAATGCCCCCATCTGCGCAGACACGCCAACCTTCTCGCGTACAAACGCTTCGTTACTGATCGCCGCGACATTGCACAGCACTTGTGCGGCGAAGGCCTCGTGGATTTCCCAAAGATCGATATCGGCAAGCGTCAGGTTGTGCCGCGCAAGCAAACGCGGGATGGCGTAAGCCGGCGCCATCAGCAGGCCTTCTTTAAAAATATCCACTGCCGCGATTTCATAGTCGACGAGCTTTACGGTCGCTGCGCTAGCCGACAGCTTGCTCCGGCCACGTTTGTTTGTGACCCAAATTGCCGCCGCGCCATCGGTGAGTGGTGAAGCGTTACCGGCGGTAATGGTACCGGCGCTGGATCGATCAAAGGCAGGCCTTATCGTACCGAGCTTTGTGATGGTCGAGTCCGCGCGCGGAATGCCGTCACGCGCTACGCCGTTTGCCGGAACAATAAGGTCATCAAAAAAACCTGCTGCCATCGCTGTCACGGCACGCTGATGGCTTTCAAAGGCAATCTTGTCTTGTGCGTCGCGCGGAATCTTCCACGCTTTGGCCATTTCTTCACAGTGCTCGCCCATACTTTTGCCCGTTGAGCGATTTTTGACACTCGGAATGTCGAGGCGAATGTCTCCAAACTTGACCGACGCAATGGCATCAATCCGCGCGCCGAAACTCCGAGCCTGCATGACGCTCCGCAACCAATTGGAAAACCCCTGCGTTAAGCCAATTTGTACTTGACTCATCGCTTCGACCCCGCCAACCATCACCAGCGGCGCGTGGTCACTCAACATTCCTGCCGCTTGGAACACACCCACCATCGATGTCGAACACGCCTGCACCGTGGAGTAAGCGGGAATGGTGGCGTCCAACTT
Source organism: Burkholderiales bacterium (assembly GCA_014378085.1). The sequence continues at coordinate 5,554 of JACMOJ010000054.1, forward strand.
CGCGTCGGCCATGATCTCGCGTGCAATGTTGCTCCAGCGTAGCGACGGAATCACGGTGCCCCAAACAATCATGTCGGGTCGCGCAATGTTGGCCATTGCTTGTACGACCGGGATGGACAGCTGAATTGCGTCAGATTTTTTATGCTGGGCCTCGACTTTGCAAAACGGGGTGCGAAGGCCGGCGACGAGGTAGGTGGTCATATAGCGATCTCCCAAATACGGTTAGTCCTTGGATGCTACGACAATCAGACGAATGCGTACTGTTTTGTGTTGCATCAACCCGTAGGTTATCGCGATGCCGCGTTAGGCGCTTTTTGACGCGGCGGCCAACAAAAAAGGGGCGCATTGCTGATCGCGATGCGCCCCTTGATTTGCGTTTTATTCGCCAGACTTAACGAGCATCAACTTGATACTATCGTTCGTTGTTGCGCCCGACGAAACTACTTCGCTGGCTTCACAAAGCGCAGCGTATAACGATCCGATTCACCAATCTCCAAATACTTCGCACGATCCTTCTCGCCCTCGGCCAGTGTTGGCGGCAACGTCCAAACACCCTTTGGGTAGTCTTTGGTATCCTTCGCATTGTTGTTTACGTCACTCTTGGCGTCCAACTTAAATCCCGCTGCCAGTGCGCGCTTGATCGTATATTCCTCGGTAACGTAACCTGAATCAATCATCGCCTTCACCGCCGTGCCTGGCTTGGCGCGATGTTCTTCAACGCCCAACACACCGCCCGGCTTCAACATGTCAAAGAAGGCACGCATGTAAACATCAAGGACGTCCGGGCCAATCAGATTGTGGATGTTACGGAAAGTGAGCACAAAGTCGGCACTGCCCGGTGCGACACCGTCGACGGTAGGCGTGAAGCCTGCATTCGGTGACGTGGTAATTTTTGCCAGCTTGGCTTTGTCGTAAAGTGCGGGCTTGGCGGCCATACGCTCTTCATGCGCCTTAATGCCACGCTCGCTGGTGGCCGGCAACAGCGCGACATAGGAACCGGTTTCACGAAGATACGGGGCGAGCACTTCGGTGTACCAACCGCCGCCAGGCAGCGCTTCAACAACAACGGAGTTCGGCTTCACGCCAAAAAACTCGAGTGTCGCTTTTGGATTCCGAAATTTGTCCCGCGCTTTGTTGGCCTCAGCGCGGTGTTCACCCGCAAGAGCTTTGTCCATTTTGGCGGGGTCCGCTGATGCCGACGTGACGCACAAAGGTGCTGCCGCAACGCACGCCACAGCAAACATGGTGCGGAACGAAAAAGAAGAGGAACGCATAGGGGTCTCGAACGGGTTGGTTAAGAGAATGCGTAGTTTATCGACTCTCGTGAAACCGTGCCACGCGACTTACCGCTCGCGGGCTTTCTTTTTCGGCTTGGATTTCCCCCTAGGCTGGTGCACCTTTAACCATTCAAACACTTCGCCATACCACTGTTGCGCATTGGGCGCTTTTAGAACCCAGTGGTTTTCGTCTGGAAACCACAGTAGTCTGGCCGATACACCACGCGCCTTCAAGGTGTTGTAGTAAGCGAGCCCGTTATGGTCAGGCACGCGATAGTCGAGTGCGCCGTGTGTGATGAGTGTCGGCGTCTGCATGTTTGCGGCGAAAGTGATCGGGCTCTGCGCGGCAACTTTTGCCGGGTCTTGCCAGTAGGTCGCATGCAGATCGCGGAATCGTTGGGTGTATGAGTCCGCACTCCATGTTGCCGCACGGTCATAAACACCGGCGTGGCAGATATAAGCCCGATAACGCGATGGCGCGACATGGCCGTTCATCCACGCCACCATAAACCCACCGTAGCTGCCGCCGCTTGCATACACACGGCGTCGGTCGGCCCACTTTTGCGCCAGTATCCAGTCGGTGCCGGCCTCGATATCGATCAACTCTAGTTCACCCATCCGGCCCATGATGCTATCGCGGAAGGCATGGCCGAAACCGCTTGAGCCATGGTAATTCACCATTGCCACCACATGCCCATGACTGGCGAGCAGATGCGGGTTCCAGCGATAACCGAACGTATCGCCGGACGCGGTGTACGGTCCACCGTGGATGACCTGCAATACGCCATACTTTTTTTCGCGCTGGAAATTTACCGGAAACACCAGCCACATCTGTACGTCCTCTTCCAACGCGCCACGAATGGTCACCTCCTCTACATGACCAAACTTAATGTCGGCCAGCAAGGTATCGTTAAACGCCTCAAGCCGCTGCGCGTGAATGGGGCCATCGGCTTCGGCTTCAGCGCCGAGGTGCGCAGCGTAGATGCGCACCGGATGATTAATGCTGTCTGTCGCCGCCACTAGTACATCTTGCCCCGGTAACCCGGCGAGATCAAAACTCTGTGTCCAGCCCCCCTGCCACACCAGCTCTGGCGCGGCACCTGCAAGCGTGCGTCGCCAGACGTGACAACGCCCCCGTTCTTCTGCCAGAAAGTAAGCCGACTCTCCCGTCGCCGACCATCGCAGTGGCCCGCCGACGTCATGGTCCCATCCCGCGTCCAACGTTTTCCAGCGCTTGCGGTTACTGATAATCGCGAGCTGCCCAAACATGGTGTGTTTAGACGTTTGGGGCGTGGCAATCACCGCGATTTGTGCGCCATTCGGGCTGTAGCGCGGGCTCGCAAAATCCCACTTGCGCTCATTGAGGATCGACAACACTTTGCGAGTGGCAAGGTTGAGTTCAAACAACGCGTTAGGGTTGCTGGCACGTTTTTCTGCGGCCGGGTCATGCATAAACACAACGTGTTTGCCGTCGGGACTGACGTCGAACATTTCCGCGCTCAGGTCCGCGCGGGGCAACTCATAGGCCGTGCCTTCCAGTAGATCGACGGTCTTGCCGGTCTCCACGTTGACACGCAACAGATGCGCTACCCGACCCATCGGGATGTTGTGATCCCAATAGCGATAGTAGCCTTCACTAGTGGCATATCCCGATTCGCGGCGCGATACAAATGCTTGGTGCTGATGGTTCTGCGCGGCCAAGCCCCGCAACTGCGGCCAAACCCACGCCACACAAATGATGTGTTTGCCATCAGGCATCCACTTAAAGGCTTCAACGCCGGCCGCAATATCACTCACGCGCTCGGCTTCACCGCCGTCAGTGGTGATCACGTAGAGCTGTGGCGTGGCGTCAACTTTCCCCGCCGCCTCGCGCTTGGCAATAAACGCGACCCTATCCCCGTGTGGTGACCACGCCGCCGTCCGGTCCCGATCCCCGCAAGTGGTCAGCTGGCGCGGCGTGCCGCCTAACGTGGATAACAGCCACAATTGGCTTGAGGTCTTGTTGGTGGCTTTGTCGTAACGCGTACACGCGCAAACGACCTGGCTACCATCTGGCGACAGCGCCGGATTGGCGAGGCGCTCAATCTGCCAAAGTGAATCGACGGTGAGTGGTTTAGCGTTTGGCTTGGGCATAGGGACGTGATGATGTTGAGCTGGCTTTCATTAGAACCGAAACTTCCCACCTTTTTACCGACGCGCAATCCACACAAACGCGCAATTTGCACAAACACGCGATGGTGCGTAACCCGCAACCTTGCGGCACAATGTAGGCTTGAAACCCAAAGGAGAAGGCCATGCCGCCGAAGCGTCGCGTAAAACTGAATTGCAGTGCACCCCGCTGTCTGTTGACGGCGATTTTGTTTTGTTGCGCGTCGCTTGCCTCTGCCGCCACACCGGCTCGTCTCATCGTGCTGAACAAGAACGAAAGTACGGCCGCCATCGTTGATCCGGTGTCGCTGAAAATACTGGCGCGTGTCACCGTCGGTGAAGGCCCGCATGAGGCCGCAGTTTCCGCCGATGGTAAGTTGGTGGTGGTGGCCAACTACGGCGCGCAAAAGCCGGGCAATTCACTTTCCATCATTGACATCGACGCGGCGCGTGAAATTCGTCGCCATGATCTTGGTGCGTTGACGCGACCGCATGGTATACAACTCAATAACGGCAAGGTGTATTTCACCTCCGAGTTGACGCGCACGGTTGCACGATACGACATCGCGACCGATAAGATTGACTGGTTGATGGGAACCGGCTCGTCGCTCGGCCACATGCTGGTCATCTCGCCTGATGGCAAGTTTCTCTACACCAGCAATATCGGTTCAGATAACGTCAGCGCGATTCGACTCGATAGCCCGCCCATTCCCGGCGCAATCAAACAAATCGCGGTTAGCGGCCGCCCCGAGGCGATCGACATTTCGCCTGACGGTGGCGAACTTTGGGTCGGACACATTTCTGACGGCACCATTGCGATCATCGACACTGCAACGCATACCGTCAAGGAATCCTTTAAGGTCGGCGTCGGACTCAACAGACTAAAGTTCAGCCCGGACGGCAAACGCGTCGTTATATCCGACCCGCGCGGTGGGGAATCAGGCGAAATCATCATCGTTGATAGCGCCACACGCAAGATCATTCAACGTATCGGCACGCCCGGCGTGCCGTTGGGAATTCAATTTGCGCCGGACGGTAAACGTGTTTTCTTTTCTCGCAATCAAGCCAAACGGGTCGAAGTACTTGATATGGAGAAACTTGCAATCACGGCGTCCATTGAAACAGGTGACGGTCCCGACGGCTTGGCGTGGCGGCACGCATCACCATAGGCAGTACATGACAAATTGCGGCTGTTGTAAGGCGCGCCCTTCGCAGATCGGCGCGCACTAATGTCTAACTCCGCACAGGTTTGTGCAATCGATTTCGGCACGTCTAACTCAGCAGTTGTTGTCGCAGACGCTTCGGGCCGAATATGGCGAGTGCCAATTGAGGGCTCAGCGCTCGCCATGCCGACGGCAGTTTTTTATAGCGCGGAAGATGGTTCGCGCCTGTTCGGACGCGCCGCGGCGCAGGCCTATGTCGACGGCTACGAGGGCCGTCTGATGCGCTCCATCAAAAGTATCCTCGGCTCAGATTTGATGGATCGCACCACCCAGGTTGGGCTCGGCGTGAGCGTGAAGTACATCGACGTGGTGATCGCGTATTTGCGCGAACTAAAAGGTCAGGCTGAGCAATACGTAGGTGGCAACATTGAGCGCGCGGTAATCGGTCGTCCGGTGTTTTTTGTTGATGGTGACGCCGCGCGCGATATGCTTGCTCAACAAACACTCGCGAGCGCTGCGGCCGCGGTGGGTTTCTGCGAGGTTGTTTTTCAGTACGAGCCGATTGCGGCGGCGCTGGATTTTGAGCAAAGCGTCAACACCGAGACGCTCGTGCTTGTAGCGGATATCGGTGGCGGTACGTCAGACTTTTCGGTGGTGCGTGTCGGCCCTGAGCAGCGCTTGAAGACTGAACGCGCCACCGACATTCTTGCAAATCACGGCGTACACATCGCCGGTACCGACTTTGATCGTGAAGTGAGTGTCGCCGCCATCATGCCGAAAGTCGGGCTTGGCTCACCAACACGCGCTGCCGCATCTAGCAGTTCATCCAGCGGCCCTTCGCGCGTGCCGAGTGCGACCTATTTTGACCTCGCGACGTGGCATCTGATCAACACCGTCTACACCCCAAACCGCCTCATCGAACTAAAACAGATGGCTAGTATGTTTGCCGACCAAGCGATGCATCGACGGCTGGTTACCGTGGTCGAAAAACGACTTGGCCATGAACTTGCCGCCAAGGCAGAGACGGCAAAAATTGATGTCGCGCAAACCGGTTCGGCTGAGATCGATTTGGCGCGGGTTGAGATAGGCTTATCTGTGCGCTTTGACGCGGCTCAACAGCGCGCCGCGCTCGCCAGCGAGATGGCGAGAATTGTCGCTGCCGCCGAAGAGACACTACGTCTCGCCGGACTAGCGCCTGATGCGATCGGCGCGCTCTACTTCACCGGCGGCTCAACTGGGTTCGGTGCGCTCACCGACGCCATCGCATCCGTGGTGCCTGGCGCGAAACGCATCGCGGGCGATCAATTCTCGAGCGTCGTCACCGGCCTCGGCGTTCACGCCGCGCGCCACTTTTATACTGCGCTCGGCAAGCCGCAGTAGCGCAACGTAAGCAGTTGTTGCTGCTAGCATAGGTTATGTGCGATGCTATTTTCGAAGCGGTGGGGGGCGAGTATGCGTTGGTGGTGGATTGGTTTTTTGAGCATCTTGTTGTTACTCAGCATAGACATCGTTCAGAGCGCGGAGAAGCTTCCGATCAATGTGGCTAGCCACTTCAATGCAGCGGGCGTGGTCGACGGCAGAATGTCGCGAGCGACCCATATTGTGCTGATGGTGTTCACCATGAATTTCGTCGCAATCATTGCGCCGGGATTGATAGCGCTCATATCAAAACTGCCGCAGGATTTACTCAACCTACCAAACAAAGAATATTGGCTGCGTATCGACCAACGCCTCAAGACATTCGAGTTTTTGAAGAAGTGGAGCATTTTGATGGGAAGCGCAACCGCCATTTTCATCTGGCATCTTCATTACAAACTTGTGGCGGCAAACCAGTTACAACCTCCCATGCTTGAAAATTTTGGTTTGTCGTTAGTTGTTTTTCTCGCGTATACATTGCTCATGATTGTTGCGCTGTATAGGCGCTTTCGATTGCCGGCCAATTCGTCACCACAGCCGTAGGATGCCGACAACGGCGACCAAAGCTGTGTAGAATCCGCCCACGGTCGGCAGTAAACCAAGGCGTTGCCGCGCAAACTCTGCGAGCTAAACCTGCCATTCCCATTCAGGACACCATCTTTCTTGTGCCCTGCTGCAAGTCGGCGACCCCAGCACCTCGTGCGGCACACAGGAGATGAAATGCGTCCTTCCCCAACACTTGTCCCACTGCGTGTGGCAGACGTTTCGTTTTTTTGCAAATTGCTACGCCAGCGACTGATTGAAAAATCTGCGGCGACTGCGGCAACACAACTCTCGTTGCCCAGCCATCTTGCCATGCTGAACCTGATTGCCAAGAGTGCCGGTTATCGAAACTTTCAATCGTTGCGAGCCGATGCAGATTCTCTGACACCGCATGAACGAGCGGAGCCGATCACATTACCCCGCGCGTCTGATCTGCCGAAGCCGGTGCTGCGTGCGCTAAGCCATTTCGACACGCACGGGCGCATGACACGATTTCCGTTGCAGTTATCAATTCGCGAGTTAGCGATGTTGGCGCTTTGGTGCCGACTGCCGGCAAAACGCGATTTGACCGAAGCGGAGGTCAACAACTACATCGCGCAGTTTCATACTTTTTCTGACAACGCAACACTGCGCCGGGAGCTCGTGAGTATGAAACTCCTGTGGCGAACCAAGGATGGTCGTGTCTATCGAAAAGAGGCGCCTACTCCCTCGACCGATGGTCAGCTATTCATCAAGACGTTGATGAAGTTGACGCGTCGGGGTCCAACGTTGGCGTCGTAAGGCTATTCCCCAACGTACTATCCACGCCGCTGCGTTATGAGCGCACGGGCGGACAGCGTCGGCGTGGACTTCGAGCAG
>JACMOJ010000508.1 GCA_014378085.1 Burkholderiales bacterium
ACCTCGTGGAGGCGCTCGCCCCCCGTTTGCAGACGGAGAGGGCCGCGTCTTGCATCGCAACACTCGACACTCGCCAAGTGGAGAGTCTGCCGATGGATTGGATGGATTTGTTCGAACTCGAATCTGCCTTCGAGTCTACTTTTAACGCAACGGCGCCCCTAAAAACGACGCCAGTTGATCTGGTGTGTTTCGATGCCTGCCAAGACGCTTCGATTGAGTTAGCGGCCGTATTACGTCCGTACGGCCGGCTAATGGTGGCTAACCAATCAGGAACGCCCATTTTGGAAGGATGGCCATTTGACGTCTGGCCAAAAGTGCTAAACCCAAACACGTTTCTCGACGACGCCGCAGTTGCAAGACACTTCGTCGATAGTTATGCGCAAATTGCCCGTTCGAGAAACGTCATCTCGGTCATGGCATTGAGCGGCGTAGAGAAAGTCCTGCAAACGCTGGGGGAATTGTCGTCAATCCTTCTAAGCGACTGGACGGCATGCGGGCCAGTATTGAACGAGGCGGCGAGCCCCGCCGCGTGCCCGTCAGTCCCGAACTCATACGCGGATAAACGCGATATGGTCAAACTCGTCTCGAACTTGCGCGACGGCGCGATCAAGAGGGGCGGCAACTTTCGACAACTTGCGGACGCCGCGGCAGCCGTTGTCGATGCGGTCACTGAAATCATTGTTGACTGCTCCACATGTGCCGACTCTCGTAAGTATGGATACAACGGTATTTCGATTTATTTGCCTGACGGCACTATGCCGATGAGCCCGTACGCTGCCACCATCTATTCACCTGAGACACCAGATTTTGGCGGTTTCAAAGCAATGACACGCTGGCACGACGTCGTGAGTCAATTTGCACAATCACGACCGAGGTAATGTGCGGGTTCGCGCAACACCCACCCGCGCAAGTGGGTTCAAAATCTGTGTGCGAGACTAAACTGCGCAGCATCTGCCAGATTGGGATGTCAAATTGTCGCTTGCACTTTCATCCGCGCTATCGGCCGTCGCAGCGCGTGTTGCCGCAGCCGAAGTCATCTGCGTCGGTGACTCGTGGCTTGCGGACTCCCGCGCAAACCTCACCACGGAGCTCGCGTCGGCCCACACTGGGCAAAGCATCATCGCGATTGCGGCGCCCGGCTTGGAAGCGGCGGACCTTGCCGACCCCGGCCAATCCTACCTTCACGAATTTAAGCAGGCGCTGAGGGACAACGGTCGCGGACTGCAACGTGTCTACATTAGTGTTGGCTGGGACAATCTCGGCAGTTTGTTGCTGCGGGATTGCAGCCAATGCACGACGGCGGAGGCGTGTTTCGACGTCGCACGCATGTCGCATCGCTTCAGTTGCATCAGTGCCGACCTTGCGGTATTGCTGAAGCTCGCGCACGCGTTAGCGCCTAGCGCCAGAGTGTTGATGCATAACTACGACTACGCCATTCCCGATGGCCGCGTCGAGTACGGCACGGGCAAATGGCTCAAGGTGCCAATGCATTTACATAAAGTGCCCGACGACGGCATCAACGCGCGGGGCGGATTTCGCCGCGAGGTAGTGGCGACGTTAGTTGATACCTACGGTGATTGGCTAGCGCGCCTCGCAGACAAATACCCTAACGCAACCTTCTGCAAAACCGCCGGTACCCTCAGCCATGCCGACTGGCAGGACGAAATGCATCCGACCCCAGCAGGCTACCAAAAGCTCGCGGCGGTGATGTCGAGCGCAGCATGAGACCGCCGCGCTTAGTGCTCTGGTCTCAATTGGCAAGGTCGGTCAGCCGATCGCTATTCGCGCTGCGCAGCGTTGCGCTCAGCTATGTTTGTTTGGTCGTCATTTTGATGAGTTTTGCGGCTAGCATTACTGCATTCACCAGCCCTGCACCTTCAAAAAATGCGGCACAACCGGTGTGCAGTCAAGACCGCATCGCTGCCTGCCGCGCGGCGCGCCCGAGCTAGCGCCGCGTGAGCTCGAGCTTGCCGTATTTGCCACCCCGGCGGCGAATAATGAAGCCGTGTCCACCAGCCTGGTGCGGCTTATCCGTTGGCGAATCACGAAACAACTGCGCGGCCCATTCTTCTAGCTGGGAATGTGACGGGGCGGCAACGCCCTGCCACTTCAGCCAATAGTAAAGCGCGTTGGTTTGACGCGCGCGCGGCAAGTCATCAAGCGCATCGGGGTTGGCCACATCGGGGTTCGCCACATCTGGGCTCGCCACATCAGCAGATGTGCCACCCCATCGCAAATCCATTTTTGCTAGCGCCTCCAACATCTCCGCACTTTCCGCCGCATGACGCGCCGCGCGGCTCAACGACGCGTTGGCGTGCGGGAAACGCGCCGCAATCAATGGCATCAATTCATGGCGGATGAAATTACGCGTGTAGGTGGTGTCATCGTTGGATTCATCGGTAACCCATTTGAGCTCGCGCAGCGCCGCGGTGTCCTCGATATCACGCCGCGAAATTTTGAGCAGCGGCCTCAGCAAGCGCTGGCTGTTCGGCCGATCGTGCAGTTGGCGCAATCGACGCATTTCCCCCATCGCCGCCAAACCCGCCAAGCCAGTACCACGTAACAACTGGTGAAGTACCGTTTCTGCCTGATCGTCGGCGTGTTGCGCCGCGAGAACGGTCGATGCACCGTGTGTTTGGAATGCTTGATAGCGCGCGATTCGGGCGGCACCCTCAATACCTTGCCCGTCGGTATTGGCGCGGTCCACACCGACTCGCGCAATGATGAGCGAGACACCACGCTCATCACACTCGCGCTGGCAAAACTCGGCCCACGCGGTTGCATTTGGGCTCAAGCCGTGGTGGACGTGAAGCGCATCAAACTCGATAGGCAGAGCATCAAAGTCTAGATGGGGCGGGCGATTTAACGCGCTTGTGGCTGAAACGGCTTGCTGGATGCGGTGCATGGCATCAAGCAACACCATCGAATCTAGGCCGCCGGACAATGCGACAGTGACCTTGCCTTGGATATTTTGGCGCTTCAAGCAATCGACGATCGCGGCATCGACTGGGCTCGTCATGGTCAGTGCACCGGTGATAACAACGCCAGCTTACTCGGCAATTTCTTTGAACTTGCCGAGCTGGCGGAGTTTTTTCTGGCGCTCTTGCACCAGCTTGGCGGGCGTCAAATCTTTTAGCTCTTTTAATGATTCTGCAATCGCCTTTTTTACCGACGCGCCAACCGCCTTGTGAGCGCGGTGCGCTCCGCCCAGTGGTTCGCTCAACACTTTGTGCACTAGTCCGAACGCCTTTAGTTTTGGTGCGGTGATGTTGGGCGCTTCGGCAGCGTCTTGCGCTTTGGCTTGATCTTTCCACAAAATCGCCGCGCAGCCCTCCGGGGTAATCACCGAGTAAGTTGAATACTGCAACATGTAGGTCACGTCGCCGACGGCAATGGCGAGCGCACCGCCGGAGCCGCCTTCGCCAATAATGGTGCAGACCACCGGCACCTTGAGCCCTGCCAACACGTAAAGGTTTTGGCCAATTGCCTCGGATTGTCCGCGCTCTTCGGCACCGACGCCAGGATACGCACCAGGGGTGTCGATAAACGTAATCAGCGGCACGCCGAATTTTTCCGCGAGTTTCATCAGCCGCAAGGCCTTACGGTAGCCCTCCGGACGCGGCATACCAAAATTTCGGTACTGCCGTTCTTTGGTATCGCGCCCTTTTTGGTGGCCGAGAACCATTACCGTCTGCCCGTTAAAGCGCGCCAAACCGCCAACCATGGCCGGGTCATCTGCATACGAACGGTCGCCGTGCAGCTCTTCAAAATCGGTCATCAGCATGCCAATGTAGTCGAGCGTGTAGGGGCGCTGCGGGTGGCGCGCCACCTGCGAAATCTGCCAAGCAGAAAGTTTGGCGTAAATATCTTTGGTTAGCGTCTGACTTTTTTTGGCGAGTTTGCCGATCTCAGCCGAAATGTCGACAGCAGAATCATCCTGCACGTAGCGCAGTTCCTCGATCTTGGTTTCGAGCTCGGCAATCGGCTGCTCAAAATCCAGAAAGGTCAGTTTTGTGGGTGCGTTAGCCGTCATGCGTGCGGTGTTGGGTGTGCCAAGTAATGACTTAAGTCGGCATCATACCAATTTGCGCCGATATAATTGCCGCATCCCCATATTGAGCGACTCATGGCTAATCGCATCTCAAAGGTCACGACCCGCACGGGCGACGACGGCACCACCGGTCTCGGCGATGGTTCGCGCATCCACAAATCGCATTTGCGCGTACAAGCGTTGGGTGATGTCGATGAGTTGAATAGCCAATTAGGCGTGTTGCGCGCGGTTTGCAAAGCCGGCGACGGCAGTCAGCAACCTGTCACTGGTGCAACCGTTGCAACTGCAGGAGCAAACCACGATGGCCTGCTCGCGCGTATTCAAAACGGTTTGTTTGACCTTGGTGGCGAGCTTTGTATCCCGACCTATCGCGCAATCACCGATCAGCATTTATTAACACTCGATGAAGCCATTAACGACGCCAATACATCCTTGCCGCCATTAAAAGAATTTATTTTGCCGGGTGGCTCACTCGCCGCCGCCCACTGCCACGTGGCACGAACGGTTGCGCGCCGCGCCGAGCGCAGTGTGGCCGCGCTGATGGCGTCAGGCGAAGACGTTTCGCCGCTGGCACTGCACTATTTGAATCGGTTGTCGGATTTGCTATTCATTCTGGCGCGGGTGTTCAACCGCGAGCGTAGTCACCCCGACGTGTTTTGGACCCGCGAGGCCACGCCAGCCGCACCGGCCGCACCGGCCGCCTGATGCCGGTCGCCAAAGGTCAGCGATGACCAGTCCAA
>JACMOJ010000509.1 GCA_014378085.1 Burkholderiales bacterium
GCCGCGAAAGAAATGGGCGTATTCTTGAAGCGGCTTGGTGCATAGCGAACTATTTTCGGAGGCGGTGGCGCACTGCCGGTTGATGCGGCAACTCAGTTGATGATGGAAACGTAGAACGCCTATCCAAGCTGATCTTGGCGCACTTACTGTTCAAACGCCGCGTGACGCCTGCTTCTTCGTGTTTTGTGAATCCAGAAAAGCGCCAATACGCGAGGCGGTCACGGTTGCGTCTACGACAGATGCGCCGATGTTTGTGAGCAAGATCAGTCGAATATTTCCGCCTTCATTTTTCTTGTCACGGCCCATGTGCTCCAGCATAAGGTTAGTGGCAATGTTTGGGATCTCTTGTGGCAGTCCTGCTGCGTTGAGCAGTGCGGTGATGCGATCCAGAGATCGCATATCGATGGCCCCAAGCTGATGTGATAGTCGGGCCGCCAGCAGCATCCCGCAGGCGACAGCTTCACCGTGCAGCCACACACCGTAGCCCAACGCCGTTTCAATCGCGTGGCCAAACGTATGGCCCAGATTTAACAGTGCGCGCCCGCCGTCTTTGGTCGTTTCTCGTTCATCGGCGGCGACAATTCGTGCCTTGATTTCGCACGAGCGTTTGATCGCGTAAGCCAGCACCGTTGCTTCGCGATTGTTGAGCGCGTTGATGTTGGCTTCTAGCCAATCAAAAAACTCGGCATCTAGCCCGATGCCATATTTGATCACCTCACTAAGTCCCGCGCGATATTCGCGGTCCGGTAGCGTCTTCAGGGTGTCTGTGTCGGCGAGCACCAATTGCGGCTGGTAAAACGCGCCGATCATGTTCTTCCCGCGTGGGTGGTTGATTGCGGTTTTTCCGCCGACGCTCGAATCGACTTGTGCTAACAACGTCGTCGGGATTTGGATATAGGGGATACCGCGCTGATAGGTCGCGGCTGCAAAGCCGGCAATGTCACCGATGACACCACCGCCCAAGGCGATGATGGTTGTTTTGCGGTCGCAGGCGTTCTCCAACAGCGTATCAAAGATTTGATTCAGTGCGGGCCAATCTTTGAATTTCTCGCCGTCGGGAAGGCGTATTTCCACCACGTGCATGCCTGCCTGTCTTAACCCATCCGTGAGCGCTTGGCCATAGAGCGGATAGATGGTGTCGTTGGTAACGAGCACGACGCGGGGCGCGGGTAAAAACGGCACGATGTTCGTCGCATCGGTGAGCAGGGCTGGGCCGATGAGGATCGGATAGCTGCGTTCGCCGAGAGATACCTGCAGGTTTGTGCAATGGAGTGGCGTGTCGTTTGTCATTCTGCGTTTGTCTTGAGGGGGAGGAGGATCCCAGAGCTGATTTTGCACCAGGCGGTCGGCAATGTCCTGCGCCAGTTTTGCGACTTTCGGATAGCCGACAGTCTCGACGACCAGATCGGCTATTTCGGCGTAAAGCGGCTCGCGAATTTCAAGCAATGCCGCGAGAATCGCGCGTGGATTTTCACTGCGAAGCAATGGACGCTTATTGTCGTGCCGGGTTCTTATCCATATATCGTCAAGCCTTGCATGGAGATAGACGACCACCCCGGTCGCGTGTAGTTGCTGACGATTTTCTGCCGACAGAACAGAGCCGCCGCCGGTCGCGACCAGGATTTCCGTCTGCGTACACAGTTCCGAAATCAACGTCGATTCGCGCGTGCGGAAGCCAGCTTCACCTTCTAATTCAAATATGGTTGCGATTGCCACACCGGTGCGCTCTATCAGCGCATGATCCGCGTCGATAAATTTCAGGCCAAGGCATTTCGCCAGCGCTCGCCCGATGGTGCTTTTGCCCGAGCCGGGCATACCGATCAAATAGATATTGCGTTTTTTATCGAGCGTGAGAGACATCGTGGCGATAGACGACCAATTTGTGGGGGCCGAAGCAAATCGGGGCACTCTTGCGAGCGCCCCGATTGAAAACGAGTTGGCCGTTCGATAAGCCGCGTGAGCAGAATCAGCGGACGTTTAGCTGGTCCTTGATGATTCTGGGTGTAATGAAGACCAGAAGTTCTGTTTTGTTTTCAACTCGCAGCGTCTTCTTGAACAAGTGGCCAAGGAACGGAATATCGCCAAGTAACGGGACTTTCGTTTCGTTGGTGGAAGTTGACTGCTCGAATATGCCTCCCAGCACGGCGGTTTCACCGTTCTCGACAAGAATTTGGGTTCTTATATTGCGCACATCGAGGATAGGGGTTCCACCGACGGCACGACCGCTTTCAGAGTCTTTCTTGATCTCAATATCCATGATGACCTTGTCATCAGGCGTGATCTGCGGCGTTACGTCCAATGACAACACTGCCTGTTTGAACTGAACCGTTGAGCCGCCGCTAGCTGACTGGGTCAGGTACGGAATTTCCGTTCCTTGACTGATGGTTGCCTTGCGCTTGTCTGCCGTAATGATGCGCGGGCTGGAAATAACCTTGCCACGGCCATCGGTCTCCAACGCTGAAAGCTCAAGGCTCACCAGATTGCCGTTGGCAATGTTAAGAATAGAGAGCCCGAACTTACCTGCTGCGCCGGCCACCGGCAGATCCACGTTTGGAAGTACAGGTAAGCCCGAGTTTCCCTGAGCACGCGAGAGCGACGAGTTATCGGTTGGCGCAAAGCCATAATTGCGTCCATTGCTGGTTGCACTGGTCAACACACTGAACCGACTACCAAGTTCACGCGAAAACTTATCGTCTGCAATAACAATACGCGCCTCAATCATGACCTGGCGCACAGGCACGTCGAGCTGCGCGATCAGCTTCCTGACCTCGTCAAGCTTGGTTGGCGTGTCGTTTACAAAAAGTGTGTTGGTACGTGGGTCAGATGTGGCCCTTCCACGCTTGGAAAGAATATTTTGATCCTTGTTGGTAATCAACGCTTGAACTTCCGTCGCTTTCGTATATGAAAGCTGAAAACTCTCGGTGCGAAGTGGCTCAAGTTCGGAAATCTGCTGGCTTGCTTCAAGTGCCAACTTCTCTTTTGTCGCCAGTTCGTCCGATGGGGCAATCAGCACCACATTTCCACTCTTGCGTTTCGAGAGGCCCTTGGCCTGTAAGATAATGTCCAGCGCCTGATCCCACGGAACGTCTTTGAGCCGCAATGTCAGGCTACCGCCAACGGTGTCGCTAGTAATAATGTTAAGTCCAGTAAAGTCAGCGATCACCTGCAACACCGCGCGAACTTCAACGTTCTGAAAATTCAACGATAATTTTTCGCCGTTGTAGCCCAACCCCTGTACCAGCTTGTTCGGGTCTTCCTTGAGCTGCTTCACTCCAACGATAAACTGGGTATCGGTTTGATATGCCGAGTATTCCCAGAGCCCTTTGGGTTCGATCGTCATGCGGGTGGTGGTCCCTTGACTCACCAAATCCACCTGTCGAACAGGCGTCGCAAAATCAAGCAGGTCCAAGCGTCGCAGCAAATTGCGCGGCGCGGCTGTATTAAGAAAATCTACGATGACGTTCTTTCCCTGCAGGCGGATATCGATGCCTGTATTGGGAGATGAAAGATCGACGATGATGCGCCCTTCGCCATTTGCGCCGCGTCGAAAATCGACGTCGCGGATACTATATTTTTGTTCGCTAGTCGCGGGTGCGCTTTCTGCAAACTTGGTGGTTTGCACTGAGTCTTTCACGACGCTAGGCAGTCCGCCATCGATGGTAATGACCAATGATTTCCCTTCAACGGCTGTCGAATACGTCAGGCTGCGGGTGAGGTTGACAACCATACGGGTGCGGCCGGAACTTTCCACAACACTTACCGAGCGCACGTCTCCCTCGGCAATTTCCACGGTGTTTTTCCCCAAACCGTTCACGACGTTAGGCAGATCGAGTGCGATTCTGGCAGGATTGGTCACAGTGAAGCCGGGTGGAACAGCGGTCAGCGCCTCTTTGAAGTTGGCGCGCA
>JACMOJ010000510.1 GCA_014378085.1 Burkholderiales bacterium
CTTAAAGCGAAGAGTTACACCGGTTGGCAGGTGAAGATCACCACCGACAGCGCTTTCACCAAAGCGCGTATTTTGTCCATCGATGATGCCAACATTCGCCGCGACTTGGCCGAGGGGTATGTCGCGGTGGTGGCGGGGTTTCAAGGTATTGATAGCGACGGCAACTTGACCACGTTAGGACGGGGCGGATCGGACACCACGGGGGTGGCCATCGCAGCTGCACTGAAGGCCGACGAATGCCAGATCTTTACCGACGTGGATGGTGTTTACACCACCGACCCACGTGTGGTGCCTGATGCGCGGAAATTAGACAAAATTACGTTTGAAGAAATGTTTGAGCTCGCTAGCTTGGGTTCGAAGGTTCTGCAAATTCGCTCGGTGGAATTCGCCGGTAAGTACAAAGTAAAACTGCGAGTGTTGTCGTCATTTACACCACACGACTCGAACGATACCGGCACGCTGATTACGTATGAGGAAGACAACATGGAACAACCCGTCATTGCTGGGATCGCGTTCAACCGCGACGAGGCCAAACTCACTGTCACCGGCGTGCCCGACCGTCCGGGCATTGCGTATTCGATTCTTGGGCCAGTGGCCGCGGCAAACATTGACGTCGACGTGATTATCCAGAACACATCCTCGGAAGGCATCACCGATTTCTCGTTTACGGTGCATCGTAATGACTACGTGCGTGCGCTGGCATTGCTTAACGACACGGTGAAGCCGGCTATCAAT
The DNA here is from genome assembly GCA_014378085.1 of Burkholderiales bacterium. Next base: position 736 of record JACMOJ010000510.1, read on the forward strand.
GCCAAAGGTGTGACGGGCGACAACAAAATCGCGAAGGTCTCGATTGTCGGCATCGGCATGCGCTCCCACGCGGGTGTTGCGGCAAAAATGTTTGAGTGCTTGGCGCGCGAGAACGTGAATATTCAGATGATCTCAACGTCCGAAATTAAGACCTCAGTCGTGGTTGATGAGAAGTATATGGAGCTCGCGGTACGTGCGCTGCATGCCGTCTTTGAGTTAGAGAAAGCGCCGGTTTAGCGGCAGTAGTCGTTTGTCATTGGGCCTGCAAACAGCAGGCTCGTTTTTTTTGGAGAAACCCATGAAGTTTCGTTTTGTATTGTTAGGAATTTGTTCCATGATGGCCTCAACGGTAACAAGTGCACAGGAAGATCCGTATCTGTGGCTCGAAGAAGTGATGGGTGAAAAAGCCATCGCTTGGGTGAAGGAGCAAAACGCGAAATCCCAAAAGGAAATAGAAGCACGCGCCGATTTCGGGCCGATCCGCGATAAGGTATTGGAAGTCGTGAATTCACGCGAGCGTATCCCGGGCGTGCAAAAGCGCGGCAACTGGTACTACAACTTCTGGCAGGATCAAGGCAACGTGCGCGGCGTCTGGCGCCGCACCACGCTTGAGGAATATAAGAAGCCGCAGCCCAAATGGGAGACGGTGCTCGATCTCGACCAGCTCGCCAAAGACGAAAAAGATAACTGGGTCTGGCGTGGCTCGAACTGTCTCTATCCGGACTACAACAAGTGCATGCTTTCGCTATCACGCGGCGGCGCGGACGCGGTGGTCATTCGCGAATGGGATATGGCCTCCAAGTCGTTTGTGAAGGACGGCTTTCAGCTGAAAGAAGCCAAGGGTTCGGTTGACTGGATCGATGCAAACACACTCTTTGTACAAACCGACTTTGGTCCTGGTTCGCAGACAAAATCGGGTTATGCGCGCATCGTCAAGATGTGGAAGCGCGGCACACCTGTGGATGCCGCAACAACGGTTTACGAGGGAACCGAAGCCGACATCAGCGTGACCGGTAATCAGACCGAGCAGAAGGGTTATACGACCCGTCAATTTATCCGGCGCGGTGTGACGTTTTTCACCAGCGAAACGTACCTGCTTGAGGCGGGCAAACTCATTAAGCTGGATATCCCGGCCGACGCCACGTTTAGCTATTGGCGCGACTGGATGAGTGTGCGCTTGAAGTCCGCATGGACGGTTGGTGGGACAACCTACAAACAAGGCTCACTGATCGCGATGCCCTTCGCCAGCTTCCTGAAGGGCGAACGCAAGTTTGATGTGTTGTTTGAAGGTAGCGATCGTAAGTCGCTCGCGGGCTTCACGGCAACCAAGAATTTTGTGATCCTCAATGAACTCGACAACGTCAAAAACAAACTCTATGAGCTGTCGTATCGCGACGGCAAATGGAATCGCCGCGCTGTCGCGATGCCGGGCTTGGGCAGCGTCGGCGCATCGGCAATTGACGCCGATGAGAGTGATGATTATTTCGTCACCATGACCGACTATCTGACCCCGTCCACGCTGTTCCTCGCCAAAGGTGGCACGGATGCGCGTGAGAAATTGAAGTCGCTGCCGGCCTTCTTTGATGCGACACCTTACAAGGTCGAGCAATTCGAAGTGGCATCGAAAGATGGCGAGAAGATTCCTTACTTTGTGATTATGAAAAAAGACGCCAAGTTTGACGGCAAAAACCCGACTTTGCTGTACGGCTACGGTGGCTTTGAAGTTTCACAGCTGCCATCTTATTCCGGCAGTATTGGCAACGGTTGGCTGGCGCAGGGTGGGGTGTATGTGGTGGCCAATATCCGTGGTGGCGGTGAGTTTGGCCCGCGCTGGCATCAAGCGGGCTTGAAGGCAAATCGTCAACGTATTTACGACGACTTCATCGCGGTCGCGGAAAACCTGATCAAGCAAAAAATCACGTCACCCAAGCATCTTGCGATCTCCGGTGGTTCGAATGGCGGCTTGTTGGTCGGTGCGGTGATGGTGCAGCGCCCGGATCTTTTCAAAGCCGTCATTTGCTCGGTGCCGCTGCTCGATATGCAGCGCTATCACAAGCTGCTGGCAGGTGCTTCGTGGGTGGCAGAGTATGGCAATCCGGATGACCCGAAAGAGTGGGAATTCATTTCGAAATATTCGCCGTACCAGAACGTCAAAGCCGACGTAAAAATGCCGCGTGTGTTGTTCGTTACGTCCACTCGTGATGACCGCGTACACCCGGGGCACGCGCGCAAGATGATGGCCAAGATGAAAGAGCAGGGCCACGACGTGCTGTACTACGAAAACATCGAGGGTGGCCACGCAGGCTCCGCAAATAACGCGCAATTGGCGTACCGCACGGCGTTCCAGTGGGCGTTTTTGCTTGGTGAACTGAAGTAAAGGCAGTAAGTGGTGGAGGCGCGCTTCGTGTGCTGACTGTTGAATATGACGCCGGTGCCGGAGGCCACCCATCTCCGGCTATAATGGCGACGAACTAGAGTAGCTAGGAGACCTGGCCGAGTGGTCGAAGGCACTCCCCTGCTAAGGGAGCATGCGGTCAAAAGCTGCATCGAGGGTTCGAATCCCTCGGTCTCCGCCAACTGGCTATTGCTCTAGTGTGCTGTTACAATTATGTTTTACGCGCTCGTAGCTCAGTTGGATAGAGTACTTGGCTACGAACCAAGGGGTCGTGGGTTCGAATCCTGCCGGGCGCACCAGTTAAATTAAGGCCTTAGCGTGAGCTAGGGCCTTTTCATTTCCAGCGCCTGTGGGGATTTTTGTGGGGAGTTCTCCCACAACCACGAAGCTTGATGCACAGAGACGGTCTGCAAAGGGTGCCAAGTGTTCCGCAGATAGGTGGGCATAGCGCCTGACCATCTCC
>JACMOJ010000511.1 GCA_014378085.1 Burkholderiales bacterium
AGAAATCACCACCCTCGAACTGACCAACGCTGTCGTCGAAGTCGCTGCCGAAGAAATCACGATCCTCGACAACCTGAGCCTAGCCCTCGTCGGCGGCGGCGAAGCTCTTGTCAACCCATAACCTCTCACCCAACCATTTTTAGGAGATTCACATGAGCAAAGAAATCACCACCCTCGAACTGACCAACGCCGTCGTCGAAGTCGCTGCCGAAGAAATCACGATCCTCGACAGCCTAAGCCTAGCCCTAGTTGGCGGCGGCGAAGCTCTTGTCAACCCATAACCTCTCACCCAACCATTTCTAGGAGATTCACATGAGCAAAGAAATCACCACCCTCGAACTGACCAACACTATCGTCGAAGTCGCTGCCGAAGAAATTACGACCCTCAATAGCCTGAGCCTCGCCCTCGTTGGCGGCGGCGAAGCTCTCGTCAACCCGTAACCTTTAACACAACTGTTCTTATTTACTACGTCATCGTTTCAAATTGAAACCTGTCTCAAACCAACAATCGACTCAGGTCGATGACTAACTAACACCACAGTCGGCACAATTTCTTGTAATTTGCTCCGGATGTGAGATTCCTGCGTTGAATCGACCTGATCTAGCGTCTCGTCGAGGAACAACACTGCGGGCTTGCGGTACAACGCGCGTGCCAAAAGCACCCGCTGTTTCTGTCCGCCGGATAGGGACGAGCCCAGCGCGCCGACAAAGGTTGAGTAGCCCATCGGCATTTTCTCGATATCGACATGAATGTCTGCGGCCTCAGCACAGGCTTGGATTTCCGTCATGTCGAATTCGCCGCCAAACGCAATCGCATCCGCGATCGACCCCACAAATAGCTGGTCGTCCTGCATCACCGCACCTATAAGCGCCCGGTATTGCGCCACATCCCAGTCTTTCAAGTCGCGCCCGTTCACAAAGACCTGGCCTTCACTAGGCGGCAGCAAACCGAGCAACACTTTAAGTAGTGTCGTTTTACCGCAACCCGACGGGCCGACTAGTGCAACCGACTCGTTGGGATTGATTTCTAAATTTACGTGGCGAAAGGCAAACCCTTCTGGGCCGTAGGCATAACCAAGATTTTTCGCCTCAATCTTGAGTGCCTCTTTCGCACCACCCGCCGCCCCGGCAACACTCGTGATGGATGTACCACCGGCTTCCGGCTCGGCCAATGCGATATCGGCAATTCGTTCCGCATGCAAGTCCAACATCCGGAACTCATTCCATTTCTCAATCAAGTTGTTCACGCGCGACAAAAATACCAACTTAAAACCGACAAATGCATACAACATGCCGACGGAAAACTTGCCGTCCATCACCAGCAAGGCCGCTAGCCAAACAACAATCACACTTTCAACCCCAAAAATCAGGCTCTGCCCGCCGCGCTGAAAGATACCCACACTCTGCACATTGACGTTGGCGTTGATGTGTTCCACCACCAAATTTTGATACGCAACCCGACGCTCGTTCTCCCGCATGTTCAGCTTGATTGCCATCATGCCCCGCAACGTCTCGATAAAGTGGGTGGAGGCTTTTGCCTCATGTGCGAGCTGCTCATCGGTCGCATTACGCTGCGGGTAAAACAGCACCCACCGAAGAAGCGCATACAACGCGGCGGCAGCGAGCACCACACTAGTCAGCATCATGCTGTAGTAGGCCATGACGCCAAGCGTAATCAGCACCATTACTCCGTCGATAAACGTCTCCACAAACGTGGTGGAAAGTGTCTTTTGGATGGCATCCACACTTCTAAACTTGCCAACAATATCGCCGATGTTGCGCTTCTCAAACCAGCCGAGCGGCAACCGTAGCAGGTGGTTAAACAGGACCGTCAACAGACGCAGATTGAAGCGGGTGGAGAGATACACCCCCACCCAAGCGCGCACGCCGGTCACAATCACTTGCATGACCACCACCGCGATAAACGCAACACCCAACACCGTTAGAAAATCTCGATCGCGCCCGACCAAAACGCGGTCAACGGTTAGCTGAAGAAAGAACGGCATCGCAATCGCAAACACTTCGATGGCGAATGACAGCAGCACCAGCTGCGCCATCGCGCTGCCCAAGCCCGAGCCAACCGAAAGTAACTGCGTGGCGCTGATTTGTTTGCGCTCATCGACCTTCGAAAAACTTGGTGTCGGCGTGAACTCCATCGCCACACCGGTGTAGTGTTTGCCGGCGGCAGCGAATGTCATCTTGCGGACACCACGCGCCGGGTCGTGCACGGTAATCGCCTTGGCCGACACCTCGGTCAGAACCACAAAGTGATTCATGTCCCAATGCAGTACTGCGGGGAGCTGTAACTTGCCCAGCGCTGATAAATCTGCCTTTACGCCGCGCGACGCCAAATCCATGGTTTCCGCCACCTGGCTGACTTGTTTAAGCGTAATTCCCTTTAGCGACGGTGACAGTCTGGTCCGCATCGCCAGCAAATCCGTTTGGTGGCCGTAGAAGGTCGCGATCATTGCCACACACGCGATCCCGCATTCAGGTGCCTCGGACTGCAAAATCATCGGCACACGTCGGCGAAGCGAAGAGAAGATGCTGATTGCCATCAGAATCTTCCCCGCAATTGCATCACCGGCTCAAACAGCCATTCGAGCAACGTGCGTCTATCCAACAAAATATCGGCATTTACCAACATGCCTGACTTCAACGCGACTTCTTGTGTACCTGCGGTAACCGTCTGTTTATCGAGCGCTACGGTGACACGATAAACCGGTTCTTTGATGGCAAGCGGTCCGACTTTTTCGCCAGGCGACCAAACCGCTTGACTGATGTCCTGCACTACGCCGCGATACTGGCCAAACCGTTCATAGGGGAATGCCTCGTAGCGCATCACCACTTCCCGTCCCTTGCTGATAAAACCAATGGCGCGAGTCGGCACAAGCAGTTCCACACGCAACATGCTGCCCTTTGGTAGGATCGTCGCGAAACTTGCATCTGCCGCGACGGATTGACCGACACTCACGGCAATATTAGTGGCAATGCCATCGATGGGTGCCAGGATTAACGATTCACGCTTAGCGTCTTCCTGTACCAGTGCCTGCTGTAACTCAGAAATCTGCCGCGACAACTGGTCCGCCTGTGCCCTTGCCTTGAGTTCAACCGCAGGCTCATCCAGCTTGGCGGCAGCGAGATCGCGTTCCAGCGTGGCGCGGGAACGCTTTAGCGACTGCACCTTTAACTCTTGATCGGTCACCTCATCTCGCTTTTGCCGAACCATGATCTCGGAGGCGAATTTTTCTTTGCCAAGATCCTCAAACTTTTTGGCTTGCTCGCGGGCCGACGCAAGGCGTTGCTCTTGCAAGCGGCTTTCGCGGTCAAGCTGGCTAATCTCATTTAGCAAGTCCAACACGCGACGCCGTATTTGCGCGACCTGCTGGGCACCCAGTTCGCGAATCTGCGCCTGCTCTCGTTCGATCAACTCCCGCCGCTGCCCCAATTCCCCAGCGACCATCGCGGCGGTCGAGCGTATCTGCCCCGTGGCACGCTCAAAAGACACCCGCGCCATGGGCAGACCTTTGGTGACAGCGTCGCCTTCCTTGATCATTAATTCGGCGATCCGCCCCGCATCGGAAAATGACACTCGCGCGGCACCGATATCCGAGGCAAGAAATCCCTCGACGCGTTCACGACGCGTGTACTGCCCCCAAATTCCAACCGCAATTACCAAAAACGCAACTCCAGCCGCCAGCGCGGTGAATACCCACATCGGCAGCGGGCGGGCATCAGTCGTCTCGCCGAAAAACTTCTCACGCTGTGCGTCGATCGCTTCTTGGCGAAATAGTGGTTTTGACATTCGGGACTTAACGGGCACCTAAGGGAAAACGAGTGGGCATCGAAACCGCATGGTGGGATTGTAATTGACTATGTTGATGGCTCCGAAATAGACACTTTTTGCGTGCACGTCGACCTGACCGCCATGAAATTATTAATTGTCATCAGCATGTCACACGCGCCGTGGAACATCACCAGTGGCCTCCTCGCACCGGTCGAGCCCGGCTGGACTAGGCTAATCCCTCGGTGGCGATTCCAAACGGCGAACTCAGGTTCGCCGTTTTTTTTCGCGGGGATGTCACACAAACTTCACTGAAATGAAACACACACGCAACCTGCACTTTGTAATCTGTCGTTAGGCCAAACGACATCGGAGGCAGTATGTTGAACGTACAACCGAATCTCGCGACAGCAAGAAAAAAAGACCGCTACCAAGTTTCAATTGCACGCACCGATCAAGAAGTCCGCGAGGCGCAGCGTTTGCGTTATCAGGTGTTCTTCGAAGAGATGGGCGCGTCAAAGGATGCGAAGGCAACCTTCAGTGAGCGAGATGTCGATCAGTACGACGCCAACTGCGAGCATCTCATTGTTCGTGATACCGCACGCGACCTGGTGGTTGGTTGCTATCGAATCATGCGCCCGGAAACGGCCATGCGTCGGGGTGGTTACTACTCCGATAGCGAATTCGACTTAACGCGTCTGAAAAACATCCGACCAACCACCGCCGAAGTGGGTCGGGCTTGTATTCATCCAGACTTTCGCTCCGGCTCCGTCATCATGTTGTTATGGTCCGGCCTCACAAGATTCATGTTGGAAAACAACTATGAATATGTAATTGGCTGCGCAAGTATTCCGCTTGCTGACGGGCACGACAACGCCATTGCCGTCTGCGAGCAGGGCGCATCAACCAGTCTTGCTCCCGCAGAATATCGAGTGTTTCCAAAAAACCCTTACCCTCTGCCTGCCCTTGGTATGCCTAACGCTTTAGCGCTAGACCAAGACTCGCGAGTGATACCAATTTCTCGAGCTCGGGTGCCCGCTCTTATTAAGGGTTACTGCAGGCTTGGCGCTTGGGTGTGTGGCGCGCCCGCATGGGATGCTGACTTCAATACGGCGGACTTGTTTGTGTTGTTACCTATTGCCCGTATGTCTGGCGCATACGCCAAACATTTTATCGGCAGCGAACAAGCGGCGTAGTTACGCTACACACTCCACGCTACACACTCCACGCTTCACACTCGCAAATCAAATCTCACAAAGAAAACGCGCGAAGCCAAAATCTGGTGGGGCTTCGCGCGTTGGCGCGGATGAACAATCGGGCGAACGGAATCGGCTACTGGAAGCTCGGTACTTGATTGATCTCAGCGTGATCGAGCAAACGCAGCTTCGACAAATAGTGGCGGTCTAGACGCCAATCTTCAATCAAGCCAAGCCCCAACTTGAACTGCTCGCGACTCATGCCGTAAAGCTTGTGGAGTTCATACGGCGCATTAGTCTCAAGCGCGACCGCCAGTTCAAGCAGTGCTTTTGTTTCATCAGTGTCGGGGTTTGCCACAATGTATTGCGCAACTTTTTTGATGTTGTTCATATCAGCACCGATTTGTTTACAAACGTGTGGGAAAACTTGGAGGCAAATTGTAGCGGTCAAGTGTTGACACAAAACTGTCATTTGCATGTTTTTCTGCAAATTAATCGTTTCCGCTCGGATTGCGATAAGTCTCCTCACCAAGACGCGCCACCCGATTGGTGTTGTCACGGCGCTGAAGTATTGGCGTCACAAAAGGTAAGTGTTTACTCGCTAGCATTGGTTAAACCATTTATGAGCGAGGCTATCGTGTTTGACGGCATTCCACAAACCGCCACCGAGCAACGACCGCACTTGACCACACCGCCTTCAGCTAACCCCGCTTTGGGCAAGCCACCTCCCCCGACCGAGTACGAGGCCAGCGGCGACACTGCCGCAAAACTCCACTTCCGGACCATTTGGATTTCTGACATCCATCTCGGCACCACCGGCTGCCAAGCAGAATTGTTGCTAGAGTTTCTCAAACACACTGAGTCAAAAGAGCTTTACTTGGTCGGCGACATTATCGACGGCTGGCAGCTCGCGAGACGCTGGTATTGGCACCGTTCACACAATGACGTGGTGCAAAAAATCCTGCGTAAGGCGCGCAAAGGAACTCGGGTGACCTACGTCGCGGGCAACCATGATGAATTTGCGCGTCACTTTCTGGGGCTCGCGTTTGGTGACATAAACATTGTTGACGAAGCGATACACACAACGGCTGCTGGTAAGCGGCTATTGATCCTGCATGGCGACCAGTTTGACGCCGTGGTGCAGTGCGCAAAGTGGCTCGCCCATCTCGGCGATATGCTGTACGGCATTTCTTTACAGCTGAATCGTGGGCTTAACCGGATCAGGCAGGCGTTTGGCCTTCCCTATTGGTCATTGTCCCAGTATCTCAAGCACCGCGTCAAAAACGCTGTCAGCTACATTAACGCCTTTGAAGAAGCGGTCGCACGCGAGGCTAAGCGGCGTCAGCTTGACGGCGTCGTATGCGGGCACATTCATCGTCCCGAAATTCGCGATATCGACGGCATCACCTACTGTAACGATGGGGACTGGGTTGAGAGCCTTTCGGCGCTAGTGGAAACAGCAGAGGGCGAACTCAAGCTAATCACCTGGCTCGAAATTGAAGCGTGGCGGAATGCCAAAGAAGTGGGACAGGATGCTGCCTCGAATATCAGCCCCCAATTGCCCTTGCCGCTCGCGTCTTAACGGCTTCCGGCGAGCAGGCAGGTCTAGCCGATCAGAGCAAGTCTGGGCAGACCACCGCCCGCAGCTCTACCGGATGGACATCCCGCCCTTCTGCGCCATCACCTCGGCGGCGGTTGGTCAGCCACCAAATGGAGCCTTTGCGCACGGCAATGTCACCTTCTTGGCCAAACAGCAGTAGCGATACTAAGCGACCAATTACCGGTTGGTGCGCGACGATAACTGCGGGTTGCCGGTTTTCAGGCCAATCAACGACCGCAAGAAGATGCGCGATATCCGCACCGGCGCCAAACTGTGGTTTGAGATGAAGCTTTCTCCCCGCTAAGCCAGTCAAGGCTTCCGCCGTCTCAACGTCACGCCTCCAATTTCCGCAGAAAACCCGGGTGCTGTCGGGAAGCCGCGACTCGAGCCAATGTGCCATTTGTGACGCTTGTTTTCGCCCTTTCCCGCTCAATTTTCGCGAAAAATCATCCCCGTGCTCCGCCGAGACTGCATCTGCATGACGCCACAAAATGAGATCCATCAGGCATTTTCGGGCATGGCTATTTCAGGAAAAAGTCAACCGGTTGTCACCTTGATTGTTGCTGTCACGAAGCCGTCATATTTGGTTCGTAAAGTGCTGTTTATAAGAATTAGTTAATCAGGGTAACCACAAACTGGAGCACAAAAAATGAAGTTAAAGACCATCATTACAGGATCGATCGCGGCCGCTAGCATAGCGTTCGCAAGTATTGCAAGCGCTGTCGACGTCACCGGCGCAGGCGCAACCTTCCCCTTCCCAATCTATGCCAAATGGGCGGAAGACTACAAAAAAGTCACCAATTTCAACATGAACTACCAGTCGATCGGGTCAGGTGCCGGTGTTCGCCAGATTCAAGCAAAAACCGTTGACTTTGGCGCGACGGATGCGCCGCTCAATGGCGCTCAATTGGAAAAGGACGGTCTGATCCAGTTCCCGGCGATTATTGGCGGCGTGGTGATGGTAGTCAATCTAGAAGGCGTTGCGCCAGGCGCAATGCGGTTAACCGGACCAGTGGTCGCCGACATTTATCTTGGCAAAATTAAAAATTGGAATGACGCTGCAATCGCGGCACTGAACCCGTCCGTCAAGCTTCCAGCGGACGCAATCACCGTTGTACGTCGTTCCGATGGCTCCGGCACCACATTTCTGTTTGTTGATTACCTCGCCAAAGTTAGCCCAGAGTGGAAGACTAAAGTCGGGGTAGGTAACGCCGTTTCGTGGCCGGAAGGCGTAGGCGGCAAAGGTAACGAGGGTGTTTCCGCGTACGTTCAGCGCATCAAGGGGTCTATTGGCTACGTAGAATACGCTTACGCCAAGAAAAACAAGATGTCGCACACCGCGCTGCGTAATCAGGCAGGCTCATTTGTGCAACCCGACGACACGAGCTTTCAAGCCGCAGCCGCCGGTGCCGACTGGGCAAAAACGCCTGGCATGGCAGTAGTTTTGACCGATCAACCAGGCAAGGACAGCTATCCAATTACCGGCGCTTCTTTCATTCTGATGTACAAGAATCAAGCCAACGCCGACAAAGGCCTTGCTGTGATGAAGTTCTTCGACTGGGCACTGACCAACGGTGATAAAGCGGCGACCGAACTTGAATATGTGCCGATGCCACCTGCGGTGGAGACACTGATTCGAAATCTCTGGAAAGCAGAAGTCAAGGGTCCAAACGGACAGGCACTCTGGAAATAGAAAGTTTGACCGGCAGGAATGGCCGCTGCGAGATCTACTCGCACGGCCTTTTTCGCGTCGGCCGGTATGACGTTCAATACTGTACCCGCTAGAATAAGGTTCTGTCATGAGTCTGACCGAGGCTAGCCCGATGGCTGGCAACACACGCAAAGAGATCTATGTGTCGACTGAAGAACAACAACGCCAACTCGCCTCGCGTCTGATCCGGCAGCGTATTGCGGACGCCGCATTTCGCAAGACAACACTTAGCTTTGCGTTATTCGTGCTGTTGTTACTAGGCGCAATCATTGCGTCTCTGGTGTGGGGCGCGTACCCCGTTTTTGAGAAGTTCGGCTTCGGCTTTCTGACCAGCCGCGAATGGAATCCGGTCACGAATAACTTTGGCGCGGCGAACGCCATCTATGGCACCGTTGTCACCTCATTTATTGCGTTACTGATTGCCTTCCCCGTCAGTTTTGGCATCGCCATTTTTCTGACCGAATTGTGCCCCGTTTGGTTGAAGAGACCGCTGGGAACGGCTGTTGAGTTATTGGCGGCGATCCCCTCAATCATCTACGGCATGTGGGGCCTGTTCGTATTTGCCCCATTGTTTGGCCAATATGTACAACCATTTTTGACACGTTATCTCGGCGACATTCCAGTGTTGGGCGCGCTCTTTCAAGGTGCCCCAATGGGCATCGGTATGTTGACCGCTGGCATCATCTTGGCAATTATGGTGATCCCGTTCATTGCTTCTGTCATGCGCGATGTATTCGAAATCGTTCCCGGCGTGCTAAAAGAATCTGCCTATGCAATGGGTGCCACCACCTGGGAAGTGGTTCGCAATATCGTCTTGCCGTATACCAAAACAGGCGTTGTTGGGGGCACAATGTTAGGCCTTGGCCGCGCACTTGGGGAAACCATGGCCGTAACGTTTGTGATCGGCAACACGCCAAAAATTGCCGCATCGCTATTTGAGCCGGGTGCGTCCATCGCGTCAACGATTGCCAACGAATTTGCAGAGGCAGGCGACGGTGGCCACATGGAGGCATTGATAGGGGTTGGCTTAATCCTTTTCTTTATTACACTCGTTGTGCTGTCAATCGCAAAGCTGATGCTCATGCAACTTTCAAAAAATGAAGGGGCACGCACATGACGCCCGCCTCCGTATCGCTGTACCGCAAGCGTGTTTTCGTCAACCGCGTTGCCCTCAGTCTCGCGCTGGCCGCGATGGCAAGCGGGATGATATTTCTGCTGTGGATTCTGTCGGTATTATTTATCAAAGGCATCGGCGGTTTAAATCTGGCGGTGTTCACGCAAATGACGCCCTCTCCGGGCAGCGCTGGCGGTCTGCTGAATGCAATCTTTGGCAGCCTAGTGATGGTGACTTTTGGGACATTACTCGCCACGCCGATTGGTATCTTGGCTGGCATCTACTTGGCCGAGTTTGGCAAGACCGGATGGGTCGCGCCAACGACCCGATTTGTGAATGACATCCTTCTTTCCGCGCCTTCGATCATCATCGGCCTATTTGTCTACACCGTCTATGTAGCGCAGGTTAAACACTTCTCTGCATGGGCGGGGGCGATCGCACTAGCGATCATCGCTGTGCCGGTGATCGTTCGCACAACGGAGACGATGCTCACTTTGGTGCCATCAAGCTTAAGAGAAGCGGCCGCCGCATTAGGTGCACCGGAATGGAAAGTCGTCACTTTCGTCGCGTTGCGTGCGGTGCGTAGCGGCGTCATCACTGGCATTCTCCTTGCCGTTGCGCGCATTAGCGGCGAAACGGCTCCGCTATTGTTTACATCGCTGAATAACCAGTTCTGGTCGAGCGATTTGAATGCGCCAATGGCTAACTTACCGGTGGTTATCTTCCAGTTTGCGATGAGTCCTTTCGAGAACTGGGTGGATTTGGCGTGGGCGGGTGCGATGCTCATTACCTTCTCGGTGCTGGCGATTAACATCATCACGCGCGTGGTCTTCCGCCAACGCTCCAACTAATTCAGTTGTTAACGAGATCCATATGAACGCAGTCCTGCAACCATACGAAACGCTTACGACGCCGGCATCAAAAATCTCGGTGCGTAATCTAAACTTTTTCTACGGTAGCTTTCAGGGTCTGAAAGACGTTAACCTTGAAATTCTGGAGCGTCGTGTCACTGCATTTATCGGGCCATCCGGCTGCGGCAAATCAACGCTACTTCGTACGCTAAACCGCATGTACGACCTCTATCCCGGCCAGCGCGCTGAGGGTGAAATCATCATGAATGGCAAAAACGTCTTGGATAAGTCGCAGGACTTGAATTTATTGCGCGCAAAAGTTGGCATGGTCTTTCAAAAGCCGACGCCCTTCCCCATGTCGATTTACGACAACATTGCGTTTGGCGTCAAGCTCTACGAGTCGCTTTCGAAAGCGGAGATGGATGAACGGGTTGAGTGGGCACTCAACAAAGCGGCGATCTGGGGCGAAGTCAAAGACAAACTTAAGCAGAGTGGGCTTTCGTTGTCAGGTGGTCAACAACAACGGCTTTGTATCGCACGTGCTGTTGCGGTTAAGCCTGAAGTTGTGTTGCTGGACGAGCCCACCTCCGCGCTAGACCCCATTTCGACAGCCAAGGTCGAGGAACTCTTGCATGAGCTAAAGCAGGATTACACCATTGCCATCGTGACACACAACATGCAACAAGCGGCGCGAGTATCGGACTTCACCGCATACATGTACCTCGGCGATCTCGTTGAGTATGGCGTCACGGATGAGTTGTTTATCAAGCCGAAGAAAAAAGAAACCGAAGACTACATAACTGGCCGGTTTGGCTAGCTTTACCGGGAGTTTGGTCGCGTAAAAACGCTGGCGAAAGTCAGCGTTTTTTCTTTATGTCGGTGGCAATAGTTTCACAATTCTTTCACGCAACTGTCACGTGCAGCTTCTAAATTAGTGGGAGTCAATTTCACATTCAATTTTAGGGGCAACACATATGTCGTATGACAAGCGCGAAGAAGACGTCGTCACGAATCTTTCGAACAACATTCACATCGACGATATCGTCGAACAATCACTCGCCAACCCGAATCGCCGCCGGTTGATGGCCTCCGGCGCGGCGGGCGCAGCGGCTCTCTCATTTATGGGTTTGACCGGCTGCGGCAGCAGCGATAGTGGATCTAGCGCAGCACCAGCACCGGCTCCCGCAGCACCTGTGCCCGGCACTGTCAAGGTGACTGCACTCGGCTTCCCGGCCATCTCAAAATCACTTGCCGATAGCGTGCTTGTTCCGCCCGGCTACACCGCGTCCGTGCTATTTCGCACCGGCGACCCGATAAATGCCGCAACACCGGCTTACCTCAACGACGGCACCGACAGCGCCGCTTCAGCGGCCTTCCGCGGTGGCGACCACCACGACGGTATGCACTTCTTCGGCATGACCGCAGCAGGTGCTTATGACCCGAATGGGTCTGATCGCGGCCTGCTTTGTATTAACCACGAAGCGATTACGCCAAACTTCTTGCACCCTAACGGCGTGACGAGTATCGCTGGTATTCGTACGGTAAACGAAGAGGTGTTGAAAGAACTCAACATCCATGGCGTTAGTGTCATCGAAGTCGTGCGTAGCGGAAATACTTGGTCGTACGTGCGGAACTCGGTTTACAACCGCCGCATCACCACCAATACCGACATGCTTTTGAGTGGCCCGGTTGCTGGCACAGCTTTCATGGTGACCAGGTATTCCACGGATGGATCCCGCACACGTGGCACCGTCAATAACTGCGCCAACGGTTATACCCCGTGGGGCACCTATCTGACATGCGAAGAGAATTACGCGGGATACTTTCGCCGCGTGACCGCAACCGACAACGTTAACCGTACGCCGAAAGAATTAGCAAGCTTCGCCCGCAACGGTATTGGTGGCACGGGTCGTGAAGGCTGGGCAACGGCGGTTGCGACCGACCCGGCTGATACAACGTTCTCGCGTTGGAATTCGGAAAAGTTAGGCGCCTCAACAGACGGTCGTGACGATTTCCGCAATGTGTCCAATACCTTCGGTTGGAACGTTGAGATCGACCCTTTCAACGCCACTTCGACGCCTCGCAAACGTACAGCGATGGGCCGCTTTGCACACGAAGGTGCATGGCCAGCTAAAGTGGTCGCCGGCCAGCCATTGGTTTGGTATATGGGCGACGATTCGCGTGGTGAGTACATCTACAAATACGTGTCTAACGCAAATTGGGATCCAGCAGACGCCACTCGTGGGCTTGCCGCTGGCGACAAGTACCTAGACGCGGGCAAGTTATACGTGGCACGCTTCAATGCAGACGGCACCGGCGATTGGCTTGAGCTTCGTTTCGGTACGGGCGCTGTCGTTTCAACCTACGCCCCATATGCATTCGCCAACCAAGCCGACGTGTTGGTTAACGCGCGCCATGCGGCCGATGCACTTGGCGCAACCAAGATGGATCGTCCTGAGTGGGGCGCGGTTGACCCGTTTACGTCGAGCGTCTACATGACCTTGACCAATAACAACAGCACAATTCGTACGCTTGCCAACACCGATGCTGCCAATCCGCGTTTCTACAACGATCCGCGAACCGCGGGCCCAAACGCAGGCACCGCACAACGCGGCAATCCAAACGGCCACATCATTCGCTGGGTCGAAGTCGCCAGTAGCCCGGCGGCACTTCAGTTCGGTTGGGATATCTTCTTGTTTGGGTCGCGCTCCACGTCCGACCCCCGCACTATCAACTTATCTGGCTTGACGGCGGCCAACGATTTCGCCAGCCCAGATGGTTTGTGGTTCGGTCGCAACGGGATTTTGTGGATTCAAACCGACGACGGCTCTTATACCGACGTTACCAATTGCATGTTGCTCGCAGCCATCCCAGGCAATGTACGCGACGGCGCGACGGTTACGGTACCCACTACTGACGGCACCACCACCAAAAACGTCACCACGTATGTCGGTGCGCAGTTGGGCGAAACAAAATTGCGTCGATTCTTGGTTGGCCCGAAAGACTGCGAAATCACCGGCATGGCCGAGTCTGCAGACGGCAAGGCACTGTTTGTCAACATTCAGCACCCTGGCGAAGATACAACCGCTGCATCATTCGCAGCGCGTAGCTTCAGCAGTAACTGGCCTAACGGTGGCACCTCGCGCCCACTGAGCGCCACCATTGTCATTACGCGTGTGGATGGTGGCGTGATCGGCGTCTAGTCAATCGCCAAACTGAGCAACGCTTAAAACGAGCCGCACCTTTCATGGGTGCGGCTTTTTTGTTGCCGGTTTTCTGCTGCTCAATCTACCGATGCAACAACGCGCGCGCTAAAAGGCGCGCCGAGCCATAGTCTTCGACTGCACAAGATTGCTAAAGACGCCGCTATCAAAACGGTAGGTGAACCGGAAGTTACCCACGTTTTCAGTATCAAACAAAGCGCTGCCGACGGGTACCAGAATCAGTCTTTTGGGGTCATACAGCTGCCCCAGCCACGGCCCCGCCTGCGCGCGGAACATGGTCGCGGAATATCTGTTGCCGAGCCAAACGCCGCTCGGCAGCACGTACCAAGTCGCGCTGCCATCCAGTGCAAACGTAAACCATATACCAAAAAAACTTGCCCGCTGTGGCGCAATCGAGACTGACCAGCCGTCTTCAGCGTTCCCGCCCCACCACAACCCACCAACTTGCGTTGGTGCAGCAGCGCGATTATCTCGGCAGTATTGACACGCGGGACGCCAACGAACTTCCAGGCCAAACGGTGCATCGGCGCTGGTCTCCCCGGCCACCTGCCGAATGATAGATTTTGTGGCGCCAATGCCGTTAATCCGATAGCTGAGCTCCGCTCGATCTGCGTCAATGTATCGCAACGTCATTTCACCAACCGCTGCGCCCAGTTGTAACTGTGTCGCGTCATAACGATCCAACGACGCACTCCGTGGCCGGAACAGTGGCCCGCGATACACCGCATAGCCCTCACTCCAATGCCCGCCCGGCATGACGTACCAAATCGGCTGGCCTTGATCGTCAAACGCATACAGTTTGTTGAACTGCTGCCCTGATTCAGCGCGCTGGTTAATCGCGATGCCCCAACCGTTTTCAGCAGCGCCCACCCACCACATACCGCTGTAGTCACGCAGCGGGCCGTTGCGTTCGAATTTCGCCGTCACCGTTTGCGCTTGAGACGAAGAAAGACGACATTCAGCAGTGCCTGTACAACCGTCGGACCAGCCCACAAAGGTTGATCCAACTCGTGGTGCAGCCTGCAACACCACCGAGGTATTAGGGGCAAAATTCCACACACACAATGCACCGCAGTTGATTCCCGCAGGGGAAGACATGACCACGCCGCTTCCGCCGCCCACGCCCTCGATGCGCACACCCGTCACGGCCTGATTCAGTTTGGTATCACCTAAATACGCGGCGATATTAGCGATGTCATGGCGACTGATTAGGGGCACGAGAAAACCCATGCCACTCACCGAATTCAGCGCAGAGGACAACGTATCAGGATTGTTGGCCCCCAATTGAGCGCGATGGTCGGGAGGCACCCCGTGGCAGCCGGAGCACATCTCGAGGAAGCATACACGGCCATTCAGTGAATCGCCCGTCGCCGACGCGCTCGTGCCCGTGCTCGAAAGAGCGCAAACAAGTAGACACCCAATTACCGTAAACAACTTACCCATACGCAAAGGCCAGTGAAATCAACATTCCAGCATAACCGGCCGTGATGACGAAAGAGTGACAAACCCCAAATCCTTCACAAACACTGCCGCGACCGTGAATCTGTCACATCTCTAGGTTGTACTAGGTTATCGATCCGTCATCGATTACACAACGTCAGGGAGATACAACATGTCACAAGAATTCGATGGTAGCCGCCGCAAATTTATCGTTGCTACTGGTGCCGCTGCCGCAGTTGCCACCGGCACGTTCGCCGGGTGTTCCGATAGCAGTTCCGGCAGCAGCGCGTCGGCACCGATTACTTCTACCGTTTCATCGGTGATCAAAACACTTTCTCGCCGGTCGGCGTGACACGCACGCTACCCAGCGCTGCGGCGACAACAATCAGATTCGCCGTCTTCTCTTGCTCACATTATGCGGAAGGGTTCTTCAACGCGTATGACGCCGCGTCAAAATCAGACGCGCAGTTTGCGTTACACCTTGGTGACTACATCTACGAATATGGCGCAGGCCCTACTCAGTACGGCAATACTGACGCGGTTCGACTGAACCGGGTGCCTGTGCCGGCAACTGACATCGTGTCGCTGGCAGACTATCGTACGCGATACGCACAATATCGCTCCGACCAAAACCTGCAAGCGGTACACGCCAGAATGCCGTTTATCACTATTTGGGATGATCACGAATTCACCAACAACGCCTATGTGCAGGGCGCGCAAAACCATAACGCTGCCACCCAAGGCGACTGGAACACCCGCAAGGCCAATGCATCCAAGGCGTACCACGAGTGGCTACCGATCCGCACACCGAACCCGTCGAATCTCTTGCAGATTTACCGCTCGTTTAACTTCGGTTCGCTCTTTTCGCTGCATATGCTGGATACCCGCATCGAAGGGCGTGACCGTCAATACGACGACTTTGGCGACGCCGATGGCGGTGTGACCCGCTACATCTCGGCCATCACACCAAATGCCACCGGTGTGACGTTGGATTCCACACGACGCATGATGAGTACCACCCAGCAGACTTGGCTCGCCACCCAAATGGCGGCCTCTAGCGCAACATGGCAAATCCTCGGCAATCAGGACATCATGGCGAAGATGTGGATTCCGTTCTCCGTCGCCCAGTACTTCAGTGGGCCGGGTGCCAACGCGACCTTAGGCAACGCTGCCATCCAAACTTACCTGACCGCCAAAGCCGCCCGTGCTGTCGGCGGAGCCGCCGCGCTGACACCGGCACAAACGGGCTTGCTGAACCCAACGACCAATCCGCGTCTGCCATACAACCTCGATTCTTGGGACGGTTACCCAACACAACGCGAAGCGATTTTGCAAAACGTAAAGGCGCAAGGCAAACGCTTGGTGGTGTTGAGCGGCGACTCCCACAACGGCTGGTGTACCAACCTTACCACGCTGGCCGGTGAACGAATCGGTGTGGAGTTTGCCGGGGCGTCGGTCACCTCCACCGGCTTTGAGAGCGCCGGGTTGGGCGCGCTGGGAAGTTCCCTCGACGGCAGCGCGTTAGTTCCGCAACTGGGTAACGCCGCCATCGGCGCAGGCTTGGGCCTTATCGACGACTTGAATTACGCGGATACCGTGCGTCGCGGATACTTGTTGATGACTGTCACCGCCGCCAGCGTAAAGGCGGATTACGTTTACGTCAGCACGGTGAAAGCGACCGCCTACACAACCTTAGTCGGACGCAGCATTACTGTCACCGCTGCCGGTGCCAGGTCTTACGCATAATTGCCGAAGTCGCCGTTTGGCGGGCGTTTTCAGACATTTTTCGCTGAAGATGCCCGTTGAATGGCGCTTCTCAACTTACGCGAAGCTCCTCCCGCAGGCCAGCCTACGCGCAGGCTGCGCTACAAACTCTGCTGGTTCACACGCTTGGCGAGTTCTTTCGCACTTTGCTTACGTTCGCTATAACGCTCTACCAGAGATGGCGCGACATTGCGGGTCAGCAATGTGAATTTCACCAATTCTTCCATCACATCGGCCACCCTGTCGAAGTAGGCAGAGGGTTCATGCGGCCTGCAGCTCTTGTACCGCGTCGCTATTGACAACAATATTCAATTCAATAATATTGGAAATATGAAATCAAAACTAATCGTTACGCAACTTGCGGCACTCGCGCAAGACAAGCGCCTTGCCATCTTTCGGCTGCTAGTGGAAGCGGGCACGGAGGGGTTGGCGGCGGGCGAAATTGCCGAGTCATTGTCGATTGCCAATGCCACCCTCTCCTTCCATTTAAAAGAACTCAGCAACGCGGCACTGGTGGTCTCGCGTCCCGCGAGCCGACACATTTACTATTCCGCCAACTACGAGGCGATGAATGCCTTGGTTGGCTTTCTTACCGAAAACTGTTGCGGGGACAAAGCGCAATGCGCTCCGCAATGCCGCCCTGCACGCAGCAATAAGAAACTGGCTGTTTGATTCCCGTTAAGGCGCGACCCTAAGTACGGCGGCAGAAGAAATTCGACGACATTTGCAAGGTCGAAGTGCTAAGCGTCGAGCGCATGCTGCACGGTCAGCTAATGACACCGCCAACAGGCCTCACCTTGGTCGGCAGCCACAGCGTAATGAGCCAGCACGTTATAAGCATTACAGCGGAGCCCACCAGTGCGTAGAACAGTCCACCCCACTGATACAACACGCCAGACAATAGCGTACCAATGAAACGCCCCAGCGCATTTGCGGCGTAGTAAAACCCTACATCTTCAGCCGCTTTTTCGGAGCCTGCGTAAGCAAGGATGAGGTACGAGTGAACTGACGAGTTGATCGCAAATGCCACACCAAATACGCCGAGCCCCGCGACGACGATCCACTCAAGATTTGGCGGGTTCTGCATCCCCACTACCGCCAGCACAATTGCTACCAGCGCCAACGCCGCAGACCAGCCTCGCGCAGCCGGCACTTCGTCGGACAACCCGTCGTCACTGCGGCGCACCACCAGTGGCGCGCCAGCCTGCACCAAACCGTAGCCGATGGTCCATAGAGCAAGAAATCCACCAACCATCGTAAACGTCCAACCCGACGCGTACAAAAACACCGGCACACCAACCACAAACCAAACGTCGCGCGCACCGAACAACGCAACCCGTGCGGCAGCAAGTAAGTTAATCCCGCGGTTTTTGGCAAACAACTCCTTGGCTGATTTTGACGCTTTGCTTTTGCCCATCATCGGCGGCACAAACACCACCACACCCGCCAGCACCAGGGCCAGCAGCCCTGCCATTAGCCAAAGGGCGCCGGCAAAGCCAAGTTGATCAAGCAGCAGCCCGCCGAGAAAAAACCCCACGCCCTTCATTGCATTTTTACTGCCGGTAAACCACGCAACCCACTTGAACAGCTGGCCCTTGGCCTCGCCCGCAGTAATTTTGATGGCGGATTTGCTTGCCGTTTTGGTGAGGTCTTTGGCAACACCACAGATGCCCTGCGCCATCACCACCCACGCAACCGACATTGCCGCACTCCATGTCGGTGACAACATTGAAAGCACCAGAAAGCCCACGATCTGTGTCGTCAAGCCAACCGTGAGCATTCGCGCAATGCCATAACGGGTCGCGAGCCAGCCGCCGATAAGATTCGCCAAAATACCGGCGGCCTCGTACAACAAAAATAAAAACGCCAGTGTGAACGGCGAGTAACCCAAGCGATAGAAATGCAGCAACACCAGCATGCGCAGTGCGCCGTCGGTGAGGGTGAATCCCCAGTACGCGACGGTAACAATGGCGTAATTGCGCGCCGCGTTGGCGGCACGGGCAACCGGCGACTCCAATGGCGACGCCGCCTGGTCAGCGTCCGCGTTGTTGTCTGCCATATGGCTACAAGCCTTGCTTGTCCATAATATTGGCCAGATCGACCATCCTGCAGGCGTATCCCATTTCATTGTCGTACCACGCATACACTTTGAGCATGGTGCCGTCGGTCACCATTGTCGACAGTGCATCAACAATGGCGCTTCGGGTGTCACGCGCGTAGTCAATGCTGACCAGCGGGCGCTCTTCATAGCCTAAAATGCCGGCCAGCGCGCTCCTTGCCGCTTCGGCGAAAAGCATGTTCACTTCTTCGGCTGACGTCGGCCGTTGGAGTTCAAACACGCAATCGGTCAGCGACGCATTGAGCACCGGCGCGCGGACAGCATGACCGTTCAGCTTGCCCTTTAATTCTGGATAAATCAGCGCAATCGCCGTGGCGCTACCCGTCGTGGTAGGGGCCAAACTTAACATCGCGCTCCGCGCACGGCGCAGGTCTTCATGCGGCGCGTCAACCACCAGATTGGTATTGGTCGGATCGTGGATGGTCGTAATCTGTCCATGTCGGATGCCGAGATTTTCATGAACGACTTTGACAATCGGCGCGAGACAATTTGTTGTGCATGACGCAGCAGTCACAATATGATTCGTTGCTGCGTCGTAGTGATCATGGTTGATGCCGACAACGATATTCAAAATGTTGCCGACCTTCACGGGTGCGGCAACGATGACACGTTTGGCGCCTCGGTCAAGATGCCCCTTGAGCGTCTCGGGTGTTAAAAACTTGCCGGTACATTCCAGCACGAGGTCAACACCAAGATCGCCCCACGGAATGTCGACCGGTGAACTGTGCGCAGAAAACGAAAGCACCCTATCGTCGATGACAACTGCGGTTTCACCCTCAGCGCGAATCGACGCTTTCCATTTGCCCTGCACGCTATCAAAGGCCAGCAGATGCGCTGTGGCTGCGGCACCGCCCTTCAGCTCGTTTAGGTGCACAACATCCAGCCGATTTGCCGCGCGCGGATCGTCCTCCGGACGGTCGGCTGCACCGAACGCAGCGCGCAACGCCAACCTGCCAATACGCCCCATCCCATTGATGCCAACTTTCATCGTGTGCATACCTTTATTGTCCAATTTGATGAATTTGCTGACCGCAAAGCCGACGCTGCGCAACACAACCAATTTGCTTTTTTGCCGACCCACAAATCACAGCAGATATTACTATGCTTCTAGGATTATGGAAACAATACTTGTGTTTTACGGATTTGTTTAAAGTGGCTTAACCGACTCGAGCTGTTGCCTATCAGTAGTAGATCGATGAGAGAGTTCGATGCGATGACAAAGCTCGGCTGGGCCGCAAGACTACCGGCTCAAACGTGGGCGTAACGACTCAATCGTATCGAGGTAACCGAGAACGGACGGGCACTTCCGGGCATTTATGCTCCAAAATGCCCGCCAATAGGGGAATTTGCTTATTACCGCGTTGTTTCTAACGCTTGCCTTCTAGCGCGTGCCTTTTAGCGCTTGCCTTCTAGCGCTTGCTTTCTCGCGTTTTCTTTCTCGCGCTTTCGTTTTAGCGCTTCGATTCGCTTTCAACAACATTGGCAATCTCGCGCGCGAGTGTCTCTACTTGTGTGCGATTCTCCCCTTCCACCATTACCCGGATCAACGGTTCGGTACCTGATGCGCGCAGCAACACTCGGCCGGTTCCCGCCAACGCCGTCTCGGCTTGCTTCACAGCAGCGGTTACCGCTGCGGACGCGGCAAAATCGAATTTGCCCTCGGTACGAATATTGACAAGCACCTGCGGGAACATCACCAGGTCAGCGACGTAATCACTAAGGGACGTGCCGTTGCGCGCCAGCGCGGCAAGCACCTGCAGGGCGGAGATCATGCCGTCACCGGTGGTGTGTTTATCCAGGCAGAGAATGTGCCCTGAATTCTCCCCGCCACATTCCCAGCCGCGTTCAATCATCATTTCGAGCACATAACGATCACCAACCTTGGCACGACCAAATGGCACACCCATCGCCGTCATGGCTTTCTCGAAGGCGAAGTTTGTCATCAGCGTGCCCGCCACGCCGCCCTTCAGTGAGCCGCTCGCGTGGCGATCCTTGACCACCGCGTACAGCAACTGGTCGCCATCAAAGACTTTCCCCGTCGGGTCGCACATCATCAAACGATCGGCGTCACCATCTAACGCGATCCCTAGATCCGCGCCCACTTCAACAACCTTCGCTGCCATCGCTGCGGTGTGTGTCGCGCCGAAACCCGCGTTGATGTTAAGACCATCCGGCCGATCACCGATGGCAATCACCTCTGCGCCCAACTCGTAGAACAACTTAGGCGCGATGTCATAGGCGGCACCGTTAGCGCAATCGATCACAATCTTCATACCGTTTAAGTTCAAAGCATACGGGAAGGTGCTTTTGCAAAACTCAAGGTAGCGTCCCGCAGCGTCTTCAACACGACGCGCCTTTCCTAAAGAAAATGACGGTTTGCAAACGAGCGGCTCGGCGATCGCCCGTTCAATCGCGGCTTCCACTGCATCTGGCAGCTTCATACCATCACCAGAGAAAAACTTGATGCCATTGTCGTCAAACGGGTTGTGCGAAGCCGAAATCATCACCCCCGCCGAGAGACGCAAAGCACGCGTCAGAAACGCCACGCCCGGTGTCGGCATCGGCCCAACCAACAACACGTCGCAGCCGGCCGCAGCGAAGCCCGCCTCTAACGCGCTCTCGAGCATATAGCCGGAAATTCGGGTGTCCTTACCAATCAAGACCGCCGGCTTGCCTGGCTTTTTTCCGCTTTGCCCAGCGTGGGTTGAAGCGGCGTCAGCGCCAGCGAGCACCCGCCCTGCCGCGTACCCGAGTTTTAGCACAAAGTCGGGCGTAATCGGCGTTTCGCCTACCTTGCCTCGGATGCCATCTGTTCCAAAATATTGCCGCGACATTTGGCGCTTTCCAAAAGAGTAGGGTTGCTAATTTTGTGTTCCTGCAAATCAAAACCTAGCGTGACGGCATCGGCAAACCTACCAACCACCACAACGGCAAATTATCGCAGAACGATCATGATTGCCGACAGGATCGTCACAACGATCCGCTTTGCTTTAAGTCGAGGTATCGATTTACCAGAGACATTGGCAGCTGCTCTGGCACCACGTCAAGCACGCGCACGCCGCGTGCGCGCATCCGCGCCAGCACCGCCTCGCGCTGGGCAGCGTAGCCTAACGCGGCAGCGTGTTCGAACAGGTCCGCGTCACGCCATTCGGTCGCACCTTGGTGGGCCGCGCCTTGGTGGGCCGCGCGTTGGTGGGCCGCGCCCTGGTGGGCCACGTCATCTTGCGCGTGCAGTGTTTCTTCAATGGCTTTTTCTTTCAAATTCGCGAACAAGACCAAATGCCGCCGCCTGAGCTGGGCAATCGCCAAATCCAAGCCATCCTCGTCCTCGTCGCGCAAATTGGAAATGACCACAATTAGCGCGCGCTTGTTTAACCGTTTGCCAACATCTAGTGCTGCTTGGTAGTAGTCAGGCGTCTTTAATGACGGTTGCAGGGGATAAAGCGCATTGAGAAAGTGACTCACCGTTTCCGGCGCTTTTTTTGGCGCAAGAAAACGTTCCGACGTATTTGAGTCACTCCCAAAGGTCATCAACCCTGCGGAATCGCCTTGTCTGATCGCAACAAACGTCAGCAGCAGAATGGCGTTCAACGTATGGTCGAAGTGTGAAAGTACATCGTCTTTGGCGTTCATACGCCGACTGCAATCAAGCAGAAACAGAATCTGTTGATCACGCTCGTCTTGATACTCCCGCGAAATCAGTTTCACACGCCGTGACGTTGCTTTCCAGTCAATGCTGCGTGGCGAATCGCCGTCGCGGTAATCCCGCAACTGATGAAAATCCATACCGTCACCACGGCGGCGACGCTTCAGGACGCCGAGTTGTGAAAGGCGGTGGTCCACCGCCAGCAACGCATAACGCGTCACCGCGGCATAGTTAGGGAACACGCGTACTTGACCCCCGCTCTCACCCGAATCAACCGACTCACCAAGCAC
Source organism: Burkholderiales bacterium (assembly GCA_014378085.1). The sequence continues at coordinate 22,740 of JACMOJ010000511.1, forward strand.
TAAGCCAAAATTCCAAAGACCCAGCGGCGAGACCATCTGCAGCGCAGTGCCCGAAAATCGAAAATCGCCGCGTTCGTTGGCAGTGAGGTGATAACGACATTCCACAAACGCACCGGCAGCAAGCTGTATCGCGAAGGGCATGTGTTCAGCAAGACACGACGCCGGATGCAAATCGTAGATCAGTAGTGATGCGCCAATGGACCCTCGATTGCTGATCTTTAGCACCACCTCGACCGGCACGCCGACCGGAATCGTGTGTGGTATGCGTCGACTTACGGTGATCCACCCACGTTCTTTCAATCGACGCATCGCCGCCAGCGCATCGGCCAACACTAGCGACGCCAAGCCCGCTGCTGCGGCGGCCCAGACCCACCACGCATCGGCATACGTCGCCGTCAAGATTGAAGCGACGACCGCGACTAGCAACAGTGAGCCGAGCGCCGCGAGCAGCCGCGTCGTTGGCACTGGCAGTGCTACCTTGGTCCGAATGGCGTTCATGGCGCAAACATCGCGCTCAGACGCGCGGCGCTTCCACTTGGCTAAAAAGTTCGCTCAGCACGTAGTCGACGTCGCGCCCTTCGATCTCCATTTCCGGCGACGCGCGCACGCGGTGCCGCATCACGGCGAGTGACACATCCTTAATATCGTCGGGTGTAACAAATCCGCGATTCGCCGCCATCGCGTGCGCGCGTGCGGCTCTAATCAGGGAGATGGCACCGCGCGGTCCCGCGCCGGCGGCGAGCAACGGAAAATCTCGCGTCGCACGCGTCAGCCGCACTGCATAGTCGAGCACACTATCTTCCACCATGATGGCTGCCGCAACTTGTTGCAACCGGATGATCGTGTCGGGTTTCACCAGCGTCATTACCTTATCAACGTCCAGTTTATCGGCCACTGACATTGCCGTGACCGCCCGCACCATCGCCGCCTCATCTTCTACCGTGGGATAGTCGATACGAATCTTGAGGAGGAAACGATCCAACTGCGCCTCCGGCAGCGGGTAAGTTCCCTCTTGTTCGATGGGATTTTGCGTGGCAAGCACCATGAACGGCATGGACAACGGATATTGGTGCCCCTCGATGGTGACCTGCGTCTCCTGCATGACTTCGAGAAGCGCGGATTGCGTCTTGGCGGGTGCCCGGTTAATCTCATCGGCCAACAGCAGGTTTGTGAAGACCGGCCCCTGGCGAGTGCGAAATTCTCCAGACTTCGCGTCAAACAACGTATGCCCGGTGATATCAGACGGCATCAGATCGGGGGTGAACTGGATGCGCGAAAAATTGCCGTCGAACGTTTTGGCGAGCGCTTTCACCAGCAATGTTTTGCCAAGGCCAGGCACGCCTTCAATCAACACATGACCACCCGCCACGAGCCCGATTAACACTTGCGAAATAATGGCGTCTTGCCCGATGACAGCCGCAGACATTTGTTGTTGCATGGCTTGCAATACTTGGGATGCCTCTGCGATCTTCTCGACATTCGTTGACGACATCGGGACTGCGCCCGGTGTGCTTGTCATGTTTGGCATATCGTTCATATTATTTTCCAGCGGGACACTACGATTGAGTTAAAGGGTTTGTTGTCGGTGCTTCTCAGTGCTTCTCAGTACTTCTCACAACGTTTCACAATTTCTCAGTGCGGGCGGCTTTGCCTTGACAACTGCTTCTCGCCGTCAAGCCGGATTGTGATGCGTATTAGCCACTTGATTGCATAGAGACACTCACGGCGCGAGGCGATATTTGACGTCAGTAGTCGTGCAGCGTCGTTGATTGTTACGCTACATAAACGAGACGCGTATTCGATTCGTTCATATTGAGACATGAGGGTTGTGCGCGGATGCCGTTGCGCGAGGCGCGTCCAGAACCGCACGCGCACCGGTGTGACAAGTGAAGTCCAGTCCGAGCGGCTGGCAAACCATCCACCCGCGGCGCGCATATGTTCACGCAGGCTACGGCGCGGCGCGAGTACGGACGGTAGCAGCGTGCCAAAACGCGGCACTACATGCCATATCCAAATACACAACAACACCAAGGACGTTAGCAACACCATCCAAGCATGCTCCACCAGCCAAACGCTGAGTTGTACTGACGTTGGACGAAGCATCAGCAGCACAGTAGGCCGACGCTCGGATGGCGGCTGAGAAAGATGCCAGATCAGTTCGGCGTGATCAGCCTTACCGAGTTCTTTCCACTGTAAAAAATCAAAGTTACTGATAGCCGTTACGCGGCCGCTACCTAGACCAACACTCAGCTCAGCAATGCGCCCCCCCAGCTGATCACGCGAAATAGTGACTGGATAACGAGTTTGGTTGGCCGACCCTGCGCCTGGTGCGGATGCCGCGACGGCAATGTTTTGATACGCATAAAAGATGGCGTTAAACGCCGTACCGTCCGCCAGCCGAATCCGTGCAGGCGCAGCCTGCGGTGAAATATACTGCCCCGCGGTAAACGGATTAGGCCGTTTGCTGCGCGGCTGCACCGCGTGATCTTGCGCGGGCTGCAACTCGCCCTCCTCATTGGTAGTCGTGCTAGGGGTGTCCTCCGCAGGCGGCACCGCGTCACGGCTTGTGTCCGCCTCAGTA
>JACMOJ010000512.1 GCA_014378085.1 Burkholderiales bacterium
CGCCGCTGTTCACTTGAAACTTCTTCGCGCGTCGTACCGAACACTTCGGCTGCCGTCGCACGATGCACGTCTTCACCATTGGCAAAGGCTTCGAGCAAACCTTTGTCGCCAGACAAGTGCGCCATGATGCGTAGCTCGATCTGCGAGTAATCCGCACTGACGATCACGCTTCCGGGCGGCGCGATAAATGCTTCGCGAATTCGCCGCCCCTCGGCCGTCCGCACCGGAATATTCTGCAAGTTTGGATCGGTACTAGAAAGCCGCCCCGTCACCGCCACCGCTTGCGCATAGTTGGTATGCACACGGCCCGTTCTCGGGTTCACCATGCGTGGCAATTTATCGGTGTAGGTACTCTTGAGCTTAGAAACGCTGCGGTATTCAAGAATCGCTTTTGGCAGCGGGTAGTCAAGCGCCAATTTTTCAAGCGTTTCTTCGTCCGTGCTGGGCGCGCCTCCCGGCGTTTTTTTAATGGGTTTGATGCCTTGCTTTTCAAACAGGATTTCACCTAACTGTTTTGGGGACCCCAAATTAAACGGCTGCCCCGCGAGCGCGTGGGCACGCGCTTCCAACTCCAACATCTTCAACCCGAGCTCAGACGATTGTTGCTGCAAAAGCGACGCGTCTATCAACACGCCGTTGCGCTCCATCGTCAGCAACACTCGCGACACCGGCATCTCTATGGCTTCGTAGATATGCTTGAGCTTTGCATCGGCTGCAACTTGGCCATACATGGCGCTGTGTAGTTGTAGCGTCACATCGGAATCTTCCGCCGAGTAGTTGGTTGCGGTTTCAATTGACACTTGATCAAAACTGATTTGTGACGCGCCTTTGCCAGCAACGTCTTCAAAGGAAAGCAAATCGGTCGCGCCCAAGTGTCGGGTGGCGAGTGACTGCATGTCATGGCGCTGGTGGCTCTCCAACACATAAGATTGCAATAAGGTGTCGTGCACGTAGCCGTTCACCTCAATGCCATGATTGGCGAACACGTGTAGGTCGTACTTGATGTTCTGGCCCAATTTTTTCTTTGTGGGGTCCGCTAACCACGTCCGCAACATTTTAATGGCGAGCTCAAAACCCAACTGATCTGGTGCGCCGGAATAGTTGTGTTGCAACGGCAAATAAGCTGCTTCACCCGCAACACACGCAAATGAAATGCCGACAATGCGCGCTTGCATTTGATCAAGGCTCGTTGTTTCGGTGTCTAGGCATACAAGATTTGCGGCATTAAGTTTTTGGATCCACTCGGCAAGTTCAGCTTCCGTTGAGATCGTGACGTAATGGCGCGTATTGATAAACAGCGTCTGTAAGGCCGCGGGCTCACCGGATACCCAACGCGACGCTCCACTATCTCTGCTCGCTTGTTTGAACATCCCTGCGGCGGCAGCTTCCGCGTCGCCTGTGTTGGCGGGGGTTTCCGCAGCAGGTGGTGGATCCTGTGCGCTGAGCGGGTCTGCGCGCTTGAGTTGGTTGCCGCGTTTAAGTTGGTCACGTAAGGTGCGAAAACCAAACGATTCATAGAGCGCGTCTAAACGCGCGACGTTCACCGCTTTGTGGTCAATAGTGTCGAAATCAAACGGCAGCGGAACATCACATTTCACAGTGACCAGCAAACGCCCCGTCGGCAACCAATCACGCGCCTTAACGATGTTCTGTCCAACGACACCCTTCACTTTTTCCGCGTTTTCGATCACGCCGTCGAGTGAACCGAATTCAGCGAGCAACTTGACCGCTGTCTTGGGCCCGACTTTCTCGACACCTGGAACGTTATCGACCGTGTCACCCATCAACGCGAGGTAGTCGACGATACGATTGGGCGGCACGCCAAACTTTTCCGTCACGCCGGCAATGTCGAGCTTTTCGTTCGACATGGTGTTAACCAGCGTGACGTGTTCGTTGACCAACTGCGCTAAGTCTTTGTCGCCCGTCGAGATGACGGTGTCGACATCACGGGCTGTCGCGTGTACGCTCAACGTGCCAATGACATCGTCGGCTTCCATTCCTGCAACCTCAATACACGGCCAACCAAGCGCCTCGCAGACCTCGCGAATATGGCCAATCTGATGCGCCAGCTCTTCCGGCATCGGCGCTCGCTGGGCTTTGTATTCGGAATAGATGTCATCGCGAAATGTTTTGCCCTTGGGATCGAAAACGCAGGCGCTATAATCAGCAGGGTAATCGTCACGCAGACGATTAAGCATATTGGCTACACCATAAATGGCGCCAGTCGGCTCACCAGACGGACTTTTAAAGTCTGGCATTGCATGAAACGCGCGGTAAAAATAACTCGATATATCGACCAGCAGTAGGCGCTTGCGGGTAAGTGATGACGACGGTGCAGCAGTTGCTTCGTGATCGGACAGTTGTGACATCGCAGCCATTGGAGAAAACGTTGGGAAATCAGGACAAGACAGTCGAATCAATCAGACTTGCCGGCGGCAAAATCCCCAAGAGAGCAGACCCGGAACTGCGGCAGCAAAGTCTTACGTCTGCACGTGAATCTTGGTGGATGTTCAACATTATCGCGGAAATGGTTTCGGCGTCTGACCGCCTGTCAGCCATCTCGCCTGCAGTGGCTATCTTTGGTAGTGCGCGCTTGAAAGAGGACAACAAATATTATGGCCTTACCGAGCAAATAGCCTTAAAACTATCTAACGCTGGATTTGGCGTACTGTCAGGCGGTGGCCCGGGCATCATGGAGGCCGCTAACAAGGGTGCGCTTAAGGGCAAGGGCCCGTCAATTGGATTAAACATCCTTCTTCCGCATGAGCAGGGCGGCAACGGTTTCCAAGACATCTCGCTTACCTTCCAGCACTTTTTTGCGCGGAAGACCATGTTTGTCAAACATGCGTCCGCTTACGTTGTCATGCCCGGCGGCTTCGGCACCTTAGACGAGTTGTGGGAAGCTCTTACGCTGATTCAGACTGGCAAGCTACGTCGGTTCCCGGTGATCTTGGTCGGGTCAGAGTTTTGGGCTGGCATGATTTCTTGGATAAAGACCCGCATGCTTGAGGAAAGAGTTATTAGCGAGGCAGATCTTGATTTGTTTAAAGTCATCGATGACCCCGATGAGGTTGTCAACACCATCTTTGAGCATTACACCAATCGACCAATTGGTCCGAACGCAGATGAAAAAGCGCTAGAAATGAGCTTATAGCGGTGCCGCAATTGCGTCGTCGAACTGGAGAAAATTATGAAGATTAGCTTGTTGATTATTTTGCTTGCCACCGCATTAACGTCTCACGCGCAGCCGACGCCGGAGAGTGCTCGCCGCCCGGCAAACGCCGAGGTGATTGACAGTCTTGTGCTACCCGAGTTGCCTAAAGGAAAAACTAGGGCAGATTTTGATCGCGACCATAAAGTGACCACTCGGCTCACCGACGGCGACACGGTGACTGAATACCGACTCAAAGGTAAACTATACAAAATGGTTGTCAAGCCAAAGTCTGGCCCAAGCTACATCATGATTGATGAGAAGGGCGAAGGGAAGTTTGTACCCATGGGGGAACCAGGCACAAAAATATCGGTGCCAATGTGGGTAATTCATTCCTGGTGATGGTGCGCCGTCGCATGACATTGGTATGAGCGTATTTACCCCGGTTACCCTCGACGAGGCGCGTGCATTTGTTACCCAGTACGATGTCGGCGACATCATTGACTTTCAGGACATCGCCGCTGGCGTTGAAAATTCTAATTTCTTCGTCACAACCACTGGCCGACGTTACGTACTCACCATCTTTGAGAAAATACCGCGCGCCGATTTAGATTTCTATATGGGCCTGATGCAACATTTGCATCGCGCAGGGGTGCGTTGCGCTGCGCCCGTATCCAGTCGTAATGGGCAACTATTGCACGAGCTTAAGCACAAACCCGCCGCGCTTGTGCAGCGTCTTCAAGGCGGTGATATTGCACATCCGACTGCTGAAAATTGTATATCGGTCGGCTTTGCCCTTGCGAAAATGCATGCGGCGGCGGCGTCCTTCCAACTGCCGATGGAGAATTGGCGCGGTCTTACTTGGTGGCAACAGGAGGCGGGCCGTCTCAAAGATTTGGCGACCGCCTCAGAAATCGCACTTTTACGAAGCGAACTTGCGTATCAAGCGGGCTTTGATCAGCTTCGTCTGCCGCGCGGCATCTTACACGCTGACCTATTTCGGGACAACATTCTTTGGAACGACCAGCATCAGCCGCAAATAATTGATTTTTACTTTTCGTGTCACGAGCAATTACTGTGGGATATCGCGATCACCGTGAATGATTGGTGCTTAGATTTCGGCGCCTACCCGGCAGCCAAGTTGCACAGCGAAAATACCCGAGCGCTGCTGGTAGGCTACAACAGCGTCAGACGAATCACGCTGGCAGAACGAGAGGCATGGCCGCAGATGCTCCGGGCTGCAGCGTTACGTACGTGGCTTGGGCGGCTTGGCTATCACTACTATCCGCGGGTGTCGTCGTTGACCCATATTAAAGACCATCCATTTTCTGAAAACCTGTTGCGCTACTTCATCGCCCAAGGCAATGAGATGCGCGCGCTCTTGCCTGAGTGACCTATGCGTGTTGTTGATGTTTCGGCTGCCAGTGGCGCGGCTTGGATTAGTGAAGCGTTCAAGATGCTACGTGCACAACCGCTTGCGTGGATTTCGTTAACATCCGCTTGGTTACTAGTGTCGTTGCTTTTAAGGCTGATCCCGCTCATCGGCGCACCACTGATGACCATGGCGCAGCCTGCGTTCTTTGCAGGATTTGTGCTGGCGTGCCGGGACCAGGACATGGGCTTGCCCGTCTCAACAACGCACTTATTTGCGGGCTTTCGCACGAGTGGTAGAACATTGATCCAGATTGGATCGGTCTCACTGCTGGCTGAGCTCGCGGTAATGATGACAATTGGTGCTTTTGGCTTCTTCGATGCCTTTACGGGCATCGATCGTGAAAATCCCTCCGTTGAGGCGATCGCGGCCGCGTTCTCGTCGGTGGGTGGATTATGGTTCGTCGCGGCGGCGGCGATATTTTTGATCAAAGGGATGCTTTGGTTTACCGCCGCCCTGATCGCGCATCAGTCTATGCCTGCGTCTCACGCAATACGGTGGAGTTTCTTCGCCTTCATTGGCAATATTGTTCCACTCGCGATATTCGGTGTGCTGATGTTAGGGCTTATGTTTATCGCACTTATCCCTTGGGGACTAGGGCTGCTTGTATTTGTCCCTATCTACGCAATCACGCATTACACTAGCTTTAAGGCGATATTTCGGGCCGACGCCGAGTGACTTCTGGGACCTAGCAGTAAAGTTCTATCTAATTACCCGCGCGGCATGAGTGACATGCCGCCACGCAACAATTTTTCTGGAGATTGCTATGGCAACTATATTCGCCCGTATTTGTGTCGTTTCCATTGCAAGTAGCCTATTTTTCTTCACACCGCTGCAGGCGTCCGCTGAGATCATTGTCGGCCAGTCCGCACCGCTAAGTGGTGCCAACGCCGAGCTTGGCAACGATATTCGCAATGGTGCCCTAGCGTACTTTAAGAAGGTCAACGACGCCGGGGGAATAAACGGCGTCAGCATCAAACTGATCACGCTTGACGATAAAAACGAAGGCAAGCAATCGGGTGAGAACGCCAAACTGCTCATCCAGAAGGAAGGTGCAGTTGCGCTGTTCGGGTTTGCGTCTTCGACACTCAGCGTTCCGGCGATGCCGAGTGTCGCTGCGGCAAAGGTGCCATTTTTTGCACCATTTACCGGTGCGGATGCGATTCGTAAACAAAATGAGTTCGTGTATACGATTCGTGTCACGTATGCTGAGGAAATTGAAAAGTTGATTGGCTTTTGGGCACCACTGGGCGTGACGAAAGTCGCGGTGTTGCACTACGACGATGAAATTGGAAAACAGAACTTTGTGACGGCTTCAACCGTGCTCGCAAAATTTAACAAGCAACCCACCTCCATACCGATTAAACGCAACGCCGATCTCAAGCCCGAAACGATAAGTGCGATTGTTGCTGCTGACCCGCAAATCATTTTGGCGACAACGCTATATGCGCCGGTTGCACAAATGGTTCGACAGCTCAAGGCGATTAAAAAAACCTACTCCATCACATCGCTTTCTTTTGCGGGTGCCAGCCAGATCGCGAAATCGCTCGGCCCTGATGCTGCCGGCATTACCGTTGCGCTCACTGTTCCCGCGCCCAACCAGCAACAAGTGCCGGTCGTTCGCGAATGTGCGGAAGCGTGGCGAACTGCTGGCCACAGTGATGCAATGTCCGTGACTGCTCTTGAGGCGTGTATCGCCGCAAAAGTTCTTGTTGAAGGTATGCGGCGCGCTGGCAGAGAGGTGACTCGTGAATCCTTGCACAAGGCGCTGTCCGCAATCGGGCGTGTTGATGCGGGTGGCGTCACCATTGCGTTCAAACCAGGCTTCCGACACGGCGGAACCTACGTTGATATCGCAGTGATTCGACTGAACGGTGAGCTGCGCGGCTAGAAGCGACCTATTGGTCGCCGTTGCGTCGCAAGAAACCAAGTATTTGGTCACGCGATACCGTCGCATCAACGGTCGATGCACCCAGCGCGGATAGCAAGATCAGCTTGATGGTACCGGCCTCATTTTTCTTATCGCGCGACATGTGCGACAACATCGTGTCAGCAGCGATGGCTGGTGGCGCAGTTGTCAGGCCAGCACGCTTGATCAGGCGGTGTACCCGCTCCATATCCGCGATGGATATTCTTCCTAACTCAGCCGAGAGGAGCGCCGCCATAGCCATTCCGCAGCCGACCGCCTCGCCGTGTAGCCAAGCCCCGTAACCAAGTGCTGTTTCGATGGCGTGCCCAAAGGTATGCCCAAAATTTAGCAGCGCGCGTCCACCCTCTTTGCTCAATTCCAGCTCGTCGTGCTGAACAACGCCAGCTTTTATCTCGCAAGAACGGCGAATTGCGTATGCTAGCGCCGTTGGCTCGCGCAGATTCACCGCATCAATATTTTCTTCCAGCCAAGCAAAGAACTTGACGTCGAGGGCCACACCGTATTTGATGACTTCTGCCAGCCCCGCTTTGAATTCTCGTTCGGGAAGCGACTGGAGAACATCTGTGTCTATCAACACATACTTCGGTTGGTGGAACGCACCGATCATATTTTTGCCCAACGGGTGGTTGATCGCGGTTTTACCGCCGATTGACGAATCAACCTGCGCAAGAAGTGTGGTCGGGACATGAATGAATGCGATGCCTCGCTGGTAGATTGCGGCGGCAAAACCAACCAAGTCACCAACAACCCCGCCGCCCAGGGCCACAAGCATCGTCTTGCGGTCACTGGCGCTAGCAAGTAATGCGTCAAAGATGATGTTCAGCGTTTTCCAGTTCTTGTGGGATTCACCATCGGGTAGCACCACCGACTCTACGGGCAATCCTGTTGCTGTAAGGCTTACAAAAAGGCGCTCGCCGTAAAGCGGGAAAACCACATCGTTTGAAACCAATACTATTTTGGTAACGCCCTCTAGCACATCGGATGGGATCGGATGGCTGAGTACCCCAGCGCCGATATTGATGATGTAGCTACGTTGGCCTAACGCAACCGTTAAGCGAGTCGTACTTGCCAGCAGATTATGAGACATTCAAGTTGGGCGGTAGGTGGGCGGTACATGGACAGTGCGGGGCGGAATGTACGTTGTTTAAAGATGACTATACTGTCGGAGAGATTCCGGCGCGCAGGCGGCCAATCATTTTGGCGTAACGTGTAACGTCGATCAAGACATTCCCCTGCTGCCTGCGCTACCTGAGCCGCCTCGATCTGCGTTTGCCTCGGCAATCGCATCTAATAATTTCTGCAAAAATTTCGCCCGTGGCGCAGCACTCGAGTCAACGATTAAATGCGCCGTTTGTTCGTACAAGGGCCCGCGCGCTGAAAGTAGTGATGCTAATACCAAGCGACGATTCGGCCCCTCGAGCAGTGGGCGAGCGCGCGCCGCCGCAGTGTTTCCGTGTTTTTTTTGAGTACGCGCCTCTAGCATATCGAGACTCGCTCTAAGGTACACCACCAAGCCACGCTCGCGTAACACTTGGCGATTGTCCTGGCGAAGAATCGCGCCGCCACCGGTCGCAAGAACAATCGGGGTTCTTCGTGTGAGCTCGCTTATAACGGTGGCCTCGCGCTCTCGGAAGCCTGACTCGCCCTCAATCTCAAAGATCGTCGCAATTTCCACGCCATTGCGTCGTACGACCTCATCGTCACTGTCGATAAATGTCTGCCCGAGCGCGCCTGCCAGCAGTCGACCCACCGTACTTTTTCCGGCGCCGGGCATTCCCACGAGAAACACATTCGTTGAAGCAGGCATTTGACTCATCTAAAAAAACACGGGGCGCTGTGAGCGCCCCGTCGGATAGACCAATGTATCGAGCGTTTAACGAACCGACAGCTGTTCCTTGATGATGCGCGGTGTGATGAAGATTAGCAGCTCAGTCTTTTCATCGCGTTTAGTTGTCGTTTTGAACAGATGACCTAGGATCGGGATATCGCCAAGCAACGGCACCTTCGTAATGTCGGTGCGTGTCGTTTGCTCATAAATGCCGCCTAACACGACCGTCTCACCATTGTCTGCGAGCACTTGGGTCTTGAGTGTGCGCGTCTCAATTGACGGGATACCGCCGATCAAGGCACCAACGCTATCCTTCTTGATCTCAAGATCCATAATAACCTTATCGTCTGGTGTGATTTGCGGCGTCACATCTAGCGAAAGCACTGCTGGTTTGAACTGGGTGGTGGTACCGCCACTAGAGGCCTGCGTTTGAAAACCGATCTCCGTACCTTGCGTAATGGTCGCTTTACGTTTATCGGCGGTGACGATGCGCGGATTCGAAACCACCTTACCGCGGTTGTCAGCTTCTAGCGCAGACAGCTCAAGGTTAACGACGTTGCCATTACCCAAATTGAGGAACGTCAACCCAAGTGCTCCGGCCGCAGCCACAGGCAAATTCACATTCAGATCACCCGCCGAGAAGCCGGTTGGCACTGTACCCCTTGCGATGCTGTTCGCTTGGCTTCCACTGCCTGAAACACCAATGTTGCGGCCATCCGCTGTGATGCCGGCAGAAGTCCCAAACCTTGCACCTAATTGACGACGGAAGTTGTCATCGGCAATCACGATACGCGCCTCGATTTGCACCTGCCGCACAGGGACATCAAGCTGTGCAACAAGACGACGTACTTCATCAAGGCGCGCCGGAACATCCTGCACAAACATTGTGTTGGTGCGCGCATCGACAGTAACGGATCCGCGTTTGGAAAGAATCTTCTGTTGGCCATCGCTCAGCAAGCCACGGACGTCGCTGGCTTTGGCATAAGACAGCACAAAACTCTCGGTGCGCAACGCCTCTAATTCCGTCGTTTGTTGGGCAACCTCTAACGCCAGTTTTTCCTTTGTTGCAAGTTCGTCTGACGGCGCGATCAACACCACATTACCGTTCTTGCGCTTTGATAACCCTTTTGACTGAAGAATGATGTCCAGCGCTTGATCCCACGGAACATCTTTAAGACGCAGCGTCAAATTTCCGCCGACAGTATCAGACGTAATGATATTAAGTCCCGTGAAGTCTGCGATTACCTGCAAGACGGCGCGGACTTCGATGTTTTGGAAATTAAGGGACAACTTTTCTCCGGTGTAGCCTGTCCCCTGCACAAGCTTATTTGGGTCTTCCTTGATCGCCTTGACTTCCACAATGAACTGCGTGTCAGTCTGGTAGGCGGAATACTCCCAAATGCCGCGCGGCTCAATAATCATGCGCGTGTTAGCACCTTGGTCGATTACGTCCACGGTTCTCACTGGCGTTGCAAAGTCCAACACATCCAGGCGGCGGATCAAATTCTTCGGCGCTGCGGTGTTGACGAAGTCGATGATGACAACTTTGCCCTGTTGGCGAATATCGATACCTGTTGTCGCCGAAGACAGATCCACGATGACCCGGCCTTCGCCGTTGGAGCCACGACGAAAGTCAACATCACGTAATGAATAACGTGCCGCGGCCGATGCAGGTGCGGGTTCAGCGAACCGCGTGACTTGGGCAGTTTCTTTCAGTGCGCTTTGTGTGCCGCCATCAAGCGTCAACATCAGCGCATTTCCGTCCAACGCTGCCGAATAGGTAAGCGTCTTTGTCAGGTTGATGACGAGGCGCGTACGGTTGCCCGCTTCTACAACATTGATGGTACGCACATCACCCTGGCCCACCTCAACAACACTCTTACCGAGACCATTCACAATATTCGGCAAGTCAATTGCGATCCTCGCCGGGTTTGTCACCGTAAAGCCATTAGGAATTGCGCCCAACGGGGATTTAAAGGTTGCCCGAATCATCACTTTGCCGCCAGCTTGCGTACTCGCGTTGATTGACTCTAGGCTATTGCTTTGCTGGGCTCGTGCGCTAGTGGTGTGTCCAACTGCGCCGACTAACGCAATCGCAAGCAAGCTTGCGGTCGCAAACCGAATCGAACTGCCGAACAGTACTGTCGCGGTCTTCGCGAGGCGGGACACCGGCAATCGGAAACTCGATTGAGTAAATTTGGCTTGCATGTCTATTTTCCTCCCGGAGCAGGGCCTTCAAGCAATGGCAGAACACTTTCGCGCTCCGCCCAGTCGCCCGCAGTGTCCTGAACAATTTCTTTCAGTTTGATTTCGGAATCGGTGATGTCGACGATCAGGCCGAAGTTTTGTCCCAAGTAGTTCCCCTTCTTGACCCGGTAGAGAGTCCGTTCAGCGCGTACCAAGGCAAACGTTGTTCCAGATTGATTGAGCGTGCCAACCATCTTTAGCTGTTCCAGCGGAAAGGCTTCGAGCGGCTCTTTGCGCCGATTTAAGTCGGGTGCGTTTGCGCCCGCGTTCTCTTGCTTAATCGCAAGCTTGCGCGGCTTAAACGGATCCGGCAAATCAAACCCTTCGTAGGCAAATGGTGCGAAAGGTCTTACTTGCGGCAACGGCTCAATTTTGCGCGTCACACTTTTTTCTGATTCTTTGACAAAGGTGCGCAGGTCCGAAAAACCTTCTCCGCAACCAGCCAAGAAAAGCAGCGCGAGGCCAACGAACAGTAGACCTCTATTTTGGAGAAATCTCATCAGTTGCTCCCTGGCTTACCAGGCGCCTTTACCGTCTTACGCTGCGCGGCAATCTCTTCAGGATCCAGGTAACGATAGGTCTTTGCTTTCGCCTCCATGGAAAGCAATCCGTCTTTTAAGTTTTCGATCTTTAGGTCATTCAGCAGCACAATACGTGGCAGCTTGGAGACATCACTCGCGAAAGCCCCGAGGTCGTGGTAATTGCCGGTAACTTTGAGGTCGACCGGCTTCTCCGCGTAGAACTCGGTGAAGTTCTCGCTTTGTGCCGGCTTAAAAAGCTCAAACTGCAAGCCCCGTCCGAGTCCCGCCTGATTGATGTCGATGATCAGCGCTTCGATCTCTGACTTCGTAGGCAACTGTTTCAATAACGCGCCGAACGACTGCTCAATCTCCGCGCGTTGTTGCTGGTACGCCTCAAGATTAACCGCCAACTTTTTCTTCTCTAAAAATGTAGTCTTGAGATCGGTCTCTTTACGCTCTTCCTTATCAAGTTCTTCGCGCTGCGCGCTGAACAGTCCGAACCAACCCGCCGCGAGGATGCCCACGAAGATTAACAATAGACCGCCCGCTTTGAACGGCCAAGGCCAGATGCCCGGATTCTTTGGGTCTAGCTGTTTAAGTTCTTCTATCCACTTGTTCATACTTTTTTCTCCGGCGCTTTGGCAGGGCCGCCTTTTCTGGCGCCGCTCTTTTCTTCTGCTTTTGCGCGCTTCACGAAGAAGTCTAGATTGAACTCATTGGCACGCTGGCCGCCCACCGACACGGCTTTGATCTCGATCAGGTTCGGATTTTCGAGAAATGGCGACGCTTCGATATTCCGCATGAACGCAGACACGCGCGCTTGGGATTGGGTATAACCGGTCACATTAATCTTGTTGCCGGTCTGCCGTATCGACTTTAGATACAACCCTTCCGGCAACTGGCGAAGCATCTGATCAAGCAACTGCACCGGCTCAGATCGATTGCTTTGCAATCCTTCGACGACCTGCTTTTTCGCCAGCAGCGATAGTGTTTCTTCACGAATTTTTCGAATTTCTTCGATCTGTTTATCGAGTTTTGCGATTTCGCTACTCATGTACTGGTTACGCGATTTTTGGTTGTCGACCTGCGCATTAAAGACGACCCAAAGCAACCCGCATAAGGCTACCGCGGCAGCCGACGTGAGGCCCGCCAATATTGCCAGCTGCTGTTGGCGCGCTTTGCGCTTTGCCTCGCGGTGAGGCAGTAGGTTTACACGAATCATGATGGATCAAACCTTCGCATCGCGAGGCCGCAAGCAATCATTAGCGCGGGTGCATCCACCGTCAGTTGGCGCGGCTTTATCTTTGACGACAACGCCATGTTGGCGAACGGGTTTGCCACCAAAGTGTGCACCTGCGTACGCTGCGCCACCATTTCTTCTAGGCCATCGAGCATCGCACATCCACCACTCAGCAAAATGTGGTCCACTTTGCTGAACTGGGTAGATGTAAAGAAAAATTGCAGCGCTCGCGAGATTTCCAGGACGATCTTTTCGTTGAACGGCTGCAATACGTCCGGGCCGTAATTCTCCGGAAGTCCGCCAGTTTTCTTCGCAACTTCCGCTTCCTCGACTGGCATGCCGAATTGTCGCGAAATATCCTGCGTTAGTTGATAGCCGCCAAGTTGCTGTTCGCGTGAATAGACTTGCTGGTCCTCGTGCATCACGGTAACGCGCGTAGTTTGTGCGCCGATATCAATGATCGCCGTAACGTCTTTGCTCTCAATGCCGGTTGCAGAGCCCTTAATCATATCGAAGGCGGCAAGGGCGGCGTAAGACTCGACATCCATCACAATCGTCTTCAGACCCGCAGCCTCGGCAACAGCAACTCGGTCTTCAATTTTTTCCTTGCGAGACGCTGCGATGAGAACCTCGACTTCATCTTCGCTATTTGGCGACGGACCGAGCACTTGAAAATCAAGATTTACTTCATCGAGGCTAAACGGGATGTATTGGTTAGCCTCAGATTGGACCTGATACTCCATGTCCTCTTCGCGCTGGTTGCCTTTCAACAGCACTTTTTTGGTAATCACAGCAGCCGAAGGCAGCGCTAGCGCAACGTTCTTAATACGCGTTCCAAGCTGCTTATGGGCGCGTTTCATCACTTCACTGGCGGCTTCGATGTTGGCAATATTGCCGTCAGAGACCGTATCGCGGGGCAACGGCTCGACGACGTATCGCTCGACACGGTAAAGACCTTTTCCAGCCTCGACAATCTCCACCATCTTGATGAAGGACGAACTAATGTCCACCCCAATCAGCGGGGGTGCCTTTGCTCGAAGGAACTCGAATTGATCCGCCAATTTTTCTTTAAGCATGGAGGGCTACACCTTCATGTGGGCGAGGCGGAATTTCTTCCCCGACGCAATGCCGTTCTTATGGTTTGACCGCGCGCTGCACTTGTTCAGCAATTTCCCTGAGCAACTGGTTTTTGTATCAAAGCGCTCTCAGTTTGCTTATCGCCCGTACAAAGTAGGTGTTCGTAACAAACGACTTTATACAATTTACATTAAATCCTAGCAACAAGTAACGGACTTGTAAAGCTTTTTTAGGAATGCCAGGGCCTTCAACACAGTTTCTAGGGTGGCTTTTTTTAGCGATTTCACGTCTAAATTGGACTTGTGGCAGCCGCCGGACAGTGGCGATTTCGCCGCGCAACGCCCGCCAGAATATTGCCATGTTTGGGGCATTGAGCCGACTGGGTTGTCTGGGGGTGCCGATATAATCAGTGTCCCTCACTACTTTTGGGGCGCGGTCCGCGCCCTCGGTCACAACGCATGGTGCTTCGCTGGTGGTTCTACCCCCTCATCTTGTTGGGTTCGCTGGTACTGGTCGCTGTCGGTATTGCCGCACTAACTTTGGTTTTGCTCTATCCAAATTTGCCCTCAATTGAGGCGGTGACTGACTATCGCCCAAAATTGCCGTTGAAGATTTTCACGATTGAGGGAGACCTGATCGGCGAATTTGGCGAGGAAAAGCGCTCCTTCGTAAAGATTCAGGACTTTCCTGCCGTCATGAAGCAGGCGATTTTGGCAGCTGAGGACGAACGTTTTTACCAGCACGGCGGTGTTGACTGGCTTGGTTTGACGCGCGCTGGAATGGCGGCGTTGATGGCCGGAAAGTCCAAGGGTGGCGCATCGACGATCACCCAGCAAGTCGCCCGCAACTTCTTCTTGACCAACGAAGTCACTATTACAAGGAAAGTGTCAGAGTGGTTGCTCGCTTACAAGATCGAATCAAATTTGTCGAAGGATCAAATTCTGGAGATCTATCTGAACCATATTTTTCTCGGCAACCGCGCTTATGGATTTGCCGCGGCAAGTCGTGTTTATTTCAACAAGGACGTCACGCAACTTAGCGCGGCGGAGGTTGCAATGTTGGCTGGTTTACCAAAGGCGCCCTCGCTGTACAACCCGTTTAATAACTTAAAGCGGGCGACACTTCGGCAGCAGTATGTTCTGCGCCGGATGGGCGAACTTAAATTTCTCGACGAAATTAAGTTGGCGGCGGCGCGCGCCGAGGTGCTGAAGTTCAACCACGAACGCCAGATGTACTCCGTCAGCGGTGAGCACGTCGCAGAAATGGCGAGACAAGAAATTTTTGAACAGTACGGCGAGAAGGCGTACGTAAGCGGAATTCGTGTGATTACGACGATCCGCAAGAGCGACCAAGAAGCCGCCACAATTGCGCTCCGGAAAGGGGTGATGGAGTACGATCGGCGTCACGGCTATCGCGGCCCCGAGGGGCCCATCAGCCTGCCGGCAAACAAAAGCGATGCAGATGATGCCATCGAAGAGGCGCTTGCAGACAAAGAGGTGGTCGGTGAGTTAATGCCTGCGGTTGTCACTAGCGCTGATGCAAAGCAAGTACTTGCTCTCACCAAACGCGGCGAAAACGTTGTACTAGCTGGCGACGCCTTGAAGTTTGCCTCACGAGCGCTGGCCGAAAAGGCCGGTCCCGTCAAAATAGTGCGCGGCTCGGTGATTCGTCTTACCGTCGATGAAAAGGGTGCCCCAGCGATTTCCCAACTGCCGAAAGTTGAAGCCGCGTTTGTCGCGCTGGACCCACTTGATGGCGCTGTCCGATCGCTGGTAGGTGGTTTTGATTTTGCGGCAAACAAATATAACCACGTTACCCAAGCTACACGGCAGCCGGGCTCTTCGTTCAAGCCGTTTATCTACTCTGCTGCGCTCGAAAAGGGGTTCACACCGGCCACGGTCGTAAACGACGCGCCGATTGTCTTCGACCCAGGCCGCAATGGCGGGCAGCTCTGGGAACCCAAAAACTACGATGGGAAGTACGAAGGCCCGATGCGATTGCGCCAAGCGCTCGCAAAGTCCAAAAACATGGTTTCTATCCGTGTCCTTCAAGCAATCAGCCCGCAATATGCACAAGACTACATTACGCGCTTTGGGTTTGACGCTAAACAGCACCCACCCTATTTGACGATGGCGCTTGGCGCGGGATCCACCACGCCGCTGCAAATGGCCGGCGGATACGCGATCTTTGCCAACGGGGGATTTCGCGTGAAGCCCTATTTCATTGTCAAAATCACTGACGATAAAGGCGCGCTTTTGTCCCAAGCCACGCCAGCTATTGCCACCAACGATGAAACGGTAGCCAAGACAGCTGAACGCGTGATTGACCCAAGAAATGCGTTCATCATGACGTCAATCATGCGCGACGTAGTCCGTTATGGCACCGCGGCAAAAGCGATGAGCCTTGGCCGCAACGATCTCGCAGGAAAGACTGGCACGACCAATGACCACATCGACGCTTGGTTTGCCGGCTACAGCTCCACGCAGGTCGGGATCGCATGGATTGGGTTCGACAACCCTACCGACATGGGAAACAACGAAACGGGTGGGCAGGCGGCGTTGCCAATTTGGATGCATTACATGGCGCGTTCGATGAAAGGTGTAAAAGAAGCACCATTTGAAGCGCCAGCCGGAATCACCATGGTGCCGCTGGGCGGCGAGACTAAAGACGGTAAGCCTGTCGTCGAATACATCTATAGCGAAAATGTCGGTAATGCAGGCGAAGGACCCTCTGCACTACGCGAAGCCAACAAGCCTTCTGAAGAAGTCAAGAATCAGATTTTTTAGCCCATACCAACCTCACGAGAAACCTAGAGATCCATGAGCCAGCGTGGGAAAACACAATCAAAGACGGCACCCATCGCTGGGCTTCACCACGACTTAGCGGATACGCGCCAAGCAATTACCCAAACTGCTGCACGGTTAATCGCAGAGGGCTTAACCGACTATCGGGCGGCCAAACTAAAGGCGGCGCAGGCGCTCGGCCTTTCAGATCAGAGCGTATTGCCAGACAACGCTGAGGTTGATACTGCGCTACGCGAACACAATCAACTGTTCGCAGGTGATACCCAGCCACTCGCCCTGCACGCGTTGCGCGTTGCGGCACTGCGTGCAATGCGATGGCTTGATCATTTTTCCCCATGGATCAGCGGTCCGGTATTCACCGGTACCGCCAACGAATTTAGCGCCATTGAGCTGGACCTAGTTGGCGTCGACGCCAAGACTTTTGAATTGTTTTTGCTTAACGAGGATGTCCTCTATGAACTTCATGGCGGTTCTACAACAGGAACCGGTGGGGGCGGTAGTCGTGGTGGTAGCCGGGATCGCCACGGTCGCACGCTCGTACAACCCATTCGATATGACATCACCTTCGACGACGCGCCCGTCGAAATCATGCTGTTCGATTTGCAGATGCAAAGATTAAATGCCTTTCCGAAATCTAGCATCCGTTACGACCGTGCGCAGCTCGCCGAGGCTGAGGCACGATTTGGGCGGAAATCGGCCGCGTAACAGATCAATCGGATCGGGCAACACAAACGCCACCTTTACATTCGGGTAAAGCCCGCTTTGTTAAGATAACGCTATCGTCAACAAGGCACAATTAAATGCATCCTATCCGGCCCGTCCAACTCACGCGTGATTTGCTGCATTTCAACACCATCAACCCGCCGGGCATGGAGCGCGACTGCGCGCGCTTCTTGGGTAAACTTTTGGAAGACGCCGGGTTTACCGTCGCGTATCACGAGTTTGGTGAGGCTCGCACGAGCGTGATCGCAACTATCGGTGGACGCCAGAACAAACCACCCATCTGTTTCACCGGACATATCGACATCGTGCCGCTCGGTGCCGCCAACTGGACGAAAGATCCGTTCGCCGGTGAGACTGACGGCGATCAACTGTATGGTCGCGGCTCAACAGACATGAAAAGCGGGATCGCCGCCTCCGTTGTCGCCGCGATCAAACTTGCCCCACACTTAAAGGACAAGCCGGGCGTTACCATGGTGCTAACGGCATCAGAAGAAGTTGGCTGTGAAGGCGCAAAATTTCTCGTCGATACGAAGCGACTCGATCGCGCGGGTGCCATTGTGGTCGCCGAACCTACCGCCAACTATCCTTATGTCGGACATAAGGGATTAATTTGGGTTGAGATCGAAAGCCGCGGCAAAACCGCACATGCGTCGATGCCTGAACAAGGTGATAACGCGATTCTTAAAATAAATAAGGTTGTTAGTGAGCTCGAGCATTTCGACTGGAAACATCATTGCGGAACGGACTGCCACCACGTGATGGGCAAACCGACGATGAACATTGCCACGATTCAGGGCGGGCTCAACACCAATTCGGTGCCTGACTCGGTGAAGATGACAGTGGACATGCGCACCGTGCCGGGTATTGACCACGTGCACCTGTGCCACTCCATTCAGACCTTGATTGGTGACCTTGGCACCTTGCGCAAAATTGTTGAAACACCGCCGCTTTACTCTGAACCAGATGAATGGATCGCGAGTGTCTTTGCGGCAGCTTCGCCGTTTACGGACAACGCGCCCGACATCGCCGCACCGCATACCATCATGTTTTCAACCGATGGCGCGGATCTCAAGCGCGGTTACGTCGCAAACGGCTGTGGTGCCGTTCCGACGATCATTCTTGGCCCGGGCCAACCGGAACTTGCCCACCAAACGGACGAATGGTGCTCAATGCGACGCTTGGACGAGTCGGTGGAAATATTTGAGCGCGTGATGCGCGAATGGAACGACCTCTAACGACGCGGCTATACCGAGATCGCCATCTTGATGGCAAGCGCAATTAAGAACACCATAAAAATTTTCTTAAGCGTGTCCACCGGAAGTCGGTGTGCAAGCCGCGCACCATAAGGCGCTACGAAAAAACTCGTCACGGCGATACCAAAAAAAGCCGGTAGATAGACATAACCCACGCTCCATTTGGGAAGCGCATGGTCTGTGAGACCCGTTGCAATGAAGCCGATCGTGCCAATCAATGCAAGCGGCAATCCGATCGCGGCCGCCGTTCCAATCGATTCATGCATTCGCACATTGCACCACGTCAGAAACAGAATACTCAGCACCGCGCCACCAATACCGGCAAGCGCCGAGACAAACCCCATTACCGCGCCAAACACCGCCATACCCAGCCAGCCGGGCAATCCACGTCCGCGTTGAAACCGCGACGCCAACTTGACACCAAACGCCATCTGGAAAGCCAGGAAACAAATAAACGCGACAAAGAATGCCTTAAGGAACGCGGTGTTCGAAAAGTAAGCAAACACCGTTCCTGATGCAGTGCCTAGCAAGATTCCGGGCACCATTTGTCGCACCACAAGCCAATTGACCGCGCCTAATTTATGGTGGGTACGCGCACTTGCAAACGCGCCCGGCAGGATGGTGGCCATCGAGGTGGCCAGCGCCATATGAATCACATGCTCGGACGAAAACCCTCTCGCCACAAACGTCAACGACAGGATCGGCACCATGACCGCGCCGCCACCAATCCCGAGCAGGCCCGCAAAGAAGCCCACGAAACATCCCGCAACAAGGTAGATCAACAAGAACTGAAGTTCGGGATACAGAAGGATCGCTGACGAAAAATGAACCGGCATTCAAACGCGGCGCGTTGACGCACCATTATCACTTGGCCAGTAACTTGACCACCGTTTTCCACTCAGCCGCGGTAACGGGCGTAATCGAAAGCCGATTTCCACGCTGCAAAATCACCATGGTTTCCAATGCGCGCGAATCGCGCAACTCCGCCAACGACAGGAGCCGCGTCTTTCGCTCAAGTTTAACGTCAACCAACATCCAGCGTGGCTCTTGCAGAGTCGCCTTAGCGTCAAAGTACTTACTTTTCTTATCAAACTGCGTTTCGTCCGGGTAGGCCGTTGAGGACACTTTTGCCAGCCCCGCAATTCCCGGTTCCGGACACGACGAGTGATAAAACAGGACGTCGTCGCCCTCCGACATGTGGTCGCGCATGTAGTTGCGCGCAAGGTAATTACGGACGCCGAACCAAGGAACAGACTGATTTTTCGCTGTGACGAGGTCGTCAATCGAAAACTCCGACGGCTCTGATTTCATTAACCAATAGGCCATCGCTAGGGGGCAAGATTCAGGGCAAAAAACAAGGCAAAAAATAAGGGTGAACTTGAGGGTTCGCTTGAAGCCGCACCTTGAACGCGAAGTTCAAGGGAGGAAGCACACCGGTTGCCTTTAGGTTCACCCACGTGGGGCGATCACACCGGCAACACTTGGGCGCGCAACCATCGACATAAAGTCTATTGGTTCAAAGGATGTAAGCACCAAGCGAACGCTCAAATTCACCCGTGCGCCGCAAAACATCTATGCTGCGACAGCAGGAGAACGCAAGCTACAACTGGAATCAACTCAGAACAGCTTTTCTTGCTCCGAAACCGCTTTTTCAAGAATTGACTCGAACGTACTAATTCTACCCTTCACGTACGCTTCGTCAATCGTTACAACCACCGAGGAAGCAGGGTTTTCACGTTCAATTCTCGGGCTTGCTGGCGTCGATGCTGCGGTATGCAAGTTTTCATGCGCCAGATTAAGCGCGGCCATGATGGCGATGCGCTCGTTGCCGACGACCTTGCCGGTATCGCGTATTTCTTTCATCTTGCGATTGAGTAGATCCACAGAAGCAAGCAATTGACGCTCCTCACCGGCGGGAGCGGCGACGCGAAACTCACGTCCCATGACCGAAATCGCGATACCCTTGGACTCAGCGGCTTTGGTCATAAACGTTCACCTTCAATTTCGGGTAACTGCTCCACCAACGCCTCAATACGCGTTTTTGCTTGATCCAGTTTCTCAGCGAGACGCTTCACTTCGTCACCTTTTGCGGCAAGCTGCTGGCGCAAGTCGTTGTTTTCCGAGCGCAGGCGCTGGAACAGCGTGACAAAGTGGGTGAGCTTTTCTTCAAAGCGCTGGATGTCGGCTTCCATAGCTTCACAGCGTAACGAAAAACACGTTTCGCGTCAATGCACAAGGAAAGATTTTGAAGGTAATTTCGATTTGTCGGGCGCCTCGAGCATCTGTCAACGCACCACTAGGCCATATCCCGCGTGAAGACGTTCAGCAACTTCGGCAAGAATGCTTCCAGGAGGCGTCGCATTCCCCTGCCCGACGGACAACGTTGCACGGGTAACGCCATGGTAGTGGCGCACACTCTGTGACCAATACGGTTCGCCCAAATCGGCCAAGTGTCGACTTTGTTTAATCATTACCTCATGGATACGAGCGCCCGTGTCGTATTCGCGAAACGCAGCGCATTCACCGTAAATCCGTTGGCGGGCTTCTGCAAACCGCTCAATCGAAATACTGCGCAGTAACGGGATGCGATGCCGCGCATATAGCCAACGTGAAAGCGACTTACTCCAAGGAAATTCGAGGTAATCCCGCGAGTGCATAAACGTCGCCCCGTGCGCCATCGCGCCGTGTACGTCAGCAGTCTTCAAAAAACACAGTGGAATCCACATCCGATCCGCGTATCTGCCCCGTGCAGACGCGTTACACGGGCCAAGGCTCAGCGTCCGGTCGGCGTGCAGAAAACCCGCGCCATAACAGTCTGGGCGCGACATTTCTTCGCGAAGTTTTGGCATGAGGTCGTCGCCCAAGATCTCCAAATCTGAATCAATCAATAAAATCGAATCATCGCGCGACGCAGTAAATATTGTGTCGAGCGTCTCGCCATGAGGTTTCAGCGGTGCAAACGCGAGGTCGAATTCATGTTGCTCAGCCAGTCCGCGAAACCATGCCTGACTTCCATCGGTGGACTCACAATCGACGAGCAGCACAGGCATTCCCGCGTACCGAAGCGCGCTCATCAGTGCCAGCGTGGTCACCAGTTTGGTGCTGCAATTGATGATGATCGCGCGTTCACGCGCTGGCGGAAGTGCGGCGAGCTGCACTGCGAGGGAGGCGGCGAGTGGCGTGGTGAGCGGTGCGGCGCTTGGGTGGCGGGCGACGCTTGAGTTTGTATTCTGCATTTGCGTATTTTAGTCGCAGCAAGACGTGGCCGAATCGTTCGGCTTATTTCACCTGCGTAGAATACTCACATGCAAGGTGCTTGGGGTCGCGCGGTTTTGTCGTTTCTGCGATCTCAAGTTAAACGGGAAGTGCGTGCTGCCAAACATTGGCACACTCGCACACTGCCCCCGCAACGGTGATTGGATTAAGCTTTGTCGCGGTACCACTGGACGCTCGTTAAGGTCTGGGAAGGAGACATTGCCGAATTTGGCTTCGCGCCCATTTCAATCCATCAGTCCGGATATCGGCCTTCGCATCGTCAGTTGCACAATCCATGTGACTGACGAGGCGTCCGATCGGCATGCAACACACGTCGGCCAGACGATTTTTTTCGTTGCTTGCGGGGACGCTTGCGGCACATCAACCATCAATCATGGAAACCACTAAACACGTCCATTTATTTGACTCACAAAAACCCCTTCAGCAACCACAACAACCTAACCCAAAGCAACAGCGCAACAGCCGCCACAATCGCCTACTCAGCGCACACCTTAGCATTGTATTCGGTCCCTTTTTGGCCGCTAGCGTTACAGCCGCCGCAGCGCAGTCCGCCGCACATTCGCCACTCAGCACGGATAACGTTGTCGTCACCGCCACGCGTACCGCCAAATCCGCGAATGACGTATTAGCCCAAGTCACGATCATCAATCGACTCGACATTGAAGAAGCCGGTGCGCTATCGCTAGTGGACCTCCTCCAGCGCCGCGCCAATCTCGACATTCGCGCCACCGGCGGGCCCGGCCAAACTTCTAGCGTCTTTATTCGCGGTACGAACGCGACGCACACGCTGGTGCTGATCGACGGGCAACGGATTGCGTCGTCCACCTCGGGTGCAGCCGCTTTTGAAAACATTTCGCTTGACCTAATTGAGCGCATTGAAATTGTGCGTGGGCCGTTGTCGTCACTGTATGGATCGGAAGCCATCGGTGGCGTGATTCAAATCTTCACAAAGCAAGGTAGCGCGCGCAACGCGGAGCAGGCGATGAAGGTCACGGCCAGCGCGGGAATCGGCTCGTTTTCGGGCAGACACGCGGACGCCGCTATTGATAGCGTGTTTGGTGATACCCGCGTTTTTTTGACGGCCAGCCGTCGCACTATCGACGCGCCCTCGGCAACCAACCCACTTGCGGGCAGCTTCACGTTCAACCCAGATCGTGATGCTTACGAAAACACCAGCGCCGCAGTCAAACTCACGCATCAACTTTGGCAGGGTGAAGTCGTTTCTTTGTCGGCTTGGCAATCGCGCGGCAAAACGCGTTTCGATTCTGGGCCCGGTAACAACGCCGAAAGTACGCAAACATTGCGAGGCGTGCTGCTTAGTTCTGAAAACAACCTTACCGATTGGTGGAAGTCACGACTAAGCATCGGATCGACCAGCGACGACAGCGTCGTGACATCAAATTTCCCCGGCAAATTTAAGACGACCCAGAACCAGTTCGCGTGGCAAAACCAACTTGCAACGGTGGCCGGCGATGCGCTGCTTGGCGTGGAACGACGAAGCGAAAATGTGGCCGCAACCACCAACTACACATCGAAGACAAGAACGACCGACTCGGTGTTTGGATCACTTTCGCAAAAGGTGGATGCACAAACCCTCACCGTGAACGCCCGGCGCGACCGCGAGGATCAATTTGGCAGCCGCAGCACTGGCGGTATTTCGTGGGGCTATCAACTGTGGAAAGATGAGCTCGTCTATCTCTCGGCGGGCCGCGCTTTTCGCGCGCCGTCGTTTAATGATTTGTATTTCCCAGGTTTCTCAAACCCGCTGCTGCGTCCGGAAAAGTCTGAATCTGGTGAATTTGGTTGGCGGCTCAACCGAAAAACATTTCAGCTAAACCTTGCCGTGTTCGAAAACAAGATTGAAGACCTCATCGCGTTCGATTCGGCAACGTCGCGCCCGCAAAACCTGCGGCGCGCACGCATTCGCGGCTGGGAGCTTGGTGTCGATACCCAGTGGGCGGGAATTGATTGGCGCACGCGCATCACCGCACAACGCCCTGAAGATACCGATAGCAACAAACAACTGCGTAGCCGCGCGAAGCTGCTCGGCACGCTCGGCGCATCCACCACCCTCGGCGCATGGAAACTTGGCACCGACGTGACGGCTAGCAGCGCAAGATTCGATTCGGCTAACGAAGCACCGTCATCGCGCATGTCGGGTTATGCGCTGTGGAGTGCGTTTGCGCGTTACCGCATCGACCCCGCGTGGTCGGTCGACTTAGCCGGCAACAATCTCGCCAACCGTCGTTACGAACTCGCGCGTGGCTACAACACGCTGGGGCGTCAATTGCAGATCACGGTGCGCTTCAGCCCGAAGTAAAAATTACACAAAACGCTAATAAGGACGGGCGTTTTGCGGCATTTATGCTTTAAAACGCCCGCCGATATTAGACTTTTACTACTTACTCAACACCGGAAACGGTGGCACCACTGGCATCACCATCGGCTCTTTCACCATCTTGTCTTGCAGCAACTTGATCGCCCGCTCGAGCTGCGCGTCACCGCCCTTGAAGGTCGCAAATGGCAGGTTGTCGACCTCTACATCGGGCTTCACGCCCACCCCCTCGGTAATCCACACGCGTTCACGGCCATTGTCGACAAACACACCAATTTCCGCCGCGCGCGCGATACCGCCATCACGCAGTCGGTTCTGATCACTTAGCCAGATACCCGCCCCAGCCGTGGTCACGCCGACTAACGGCGCAATGCCGAGCTTTCGCAAGCCTTGCGCCATGGTCTCACCGTCCGAGTAGGTATTGGCGTCCATTAGCGCCACCACATGCCCGCGGAAAGCGAGTTGTTGGTTCCACGTCGCCTGGTCAGAGCGACGCGACTGCCAGAAGTGCCACGCACGCCGCTGTAGCTTTTCGATAATCCACGAATCGATATTGCCGCCGTTGTTGCTGCGTAAGTCGAGAATCAAACCCTCCCGCATAAACACCGGATAAAACTCACGCGCCCAGCGCGCAATGTCATTCGGCCCCATCGCCTGCAGATGCACGTAACCGATCCGATTTTGGCTTGCGGCTTCAACACGTTCTTTGCGCTCACGCTCCCACGTCAGGTAACGCAGCGTCCGCTCGCGGGCCGGGTCTGTCGGTGTCACCACCACATCGCGCCGTTTGCCGTCTGCACCCTGCACCGTGAGCAAAACCTGCTTGTCGTGCTGATTGCGCAGCAACTCACCCAACGTGGCGGCCTCACTTGCCAGCACACCGTTAACGACGGTGATGATCTCACCGATGCGCACATTGACTTCGGATCGAGCAAGCGGGCTACGCTCTTCAAGCAATTCTGAGTCGCCAGCGTAGAGCTGAGCAACCTTAAACCCCTCCGCTACTTTTTCGACCCGCGCGCCGAGCCCACCGACGTCAATCGTATCTTGCCCACGCCTAAGGTCAGGTGTATTGACTTGGCTGTGTAGGGCACGCACTTCGGAGGTCATTTGCGCGATCACATCGTTTAGCTCCGCGCGGTCTGTTACCCGCGCCAGCAGTGGCTGATAACGTGCACGCGCCGCCGCCCAGTCTGCGCCTTGCATGTTTTTATCGTAGAAGAAATCGCGGTGCATACGCCACACGTCAACAAACATCTGCTTCCACTCTTCGCGCGGATCAAGCTGGATCATCCAATCGCGGGTGTTGACTTGAAACTTGACCTGTTCGGCAGGCGGCGGGGCGGCTTTGCCGACATCAAACACAAACACGTCGTTCACCTTGCGGACCATCAACTTCTTGCGATCCTGCGTCATGCGGTAGCTGAGGATATCTTCCATGAAGGCATCGACGGTAGGCGGTGCCGGATTCGGCGCTTCGATGGCAA
>JACMOJ010000513.1 GCA_014378085.1 Burkholderiales bacterium
CGCATGCTCAACAGCGCAGAGAACAAACACAAAATGGCGGGTGCGCGTATCCACGATCACTCGAACGCGTTTTGGAAACAAGACATTGATATTCTTGTTGCCGGTGCCGGCAACACCCTTCGCTACATCACCATTCCGAAGTCGACCTCGTACGCAGACGCGAAGGAAATGATCGACTACGTGCGAACGGTGTCGGCGAAAGCGGGTATCGGTCGCGAGATTCCAATCCATGTGCTGGTTGAAACGCACGGCGCCTTGCGCGACGTACACCAGATCGCAACCCTGCCTAATGTAGAAGTGCTCGACTTCGGCCTGATGGATTTTGTGTCGGCACATCATGGCGCCATTCCCGCTTCCGCTATGCGTTCACCCGGCCAGTTCGAACACCGGTTAATCGCACGCGGCAAGGCAGAGTTAGTCGCGGCGGCACTGGCGAACGGTGTGGTGCCCGCGCACAACGTCTGCCTCGATCTCAAAAATGCCGAAGTGGTTAGCGGCGACGCTAAACGTGCGCGGAACGACTTCGGTTTCCTGCGTATGTGGTCGATTTATCCGGCGCAGATTCAACCCATCGTGGATGCGATGAAGCCCGACCATTCAGAAGTCGAAGATGCGGCCAACATCCTGCTGGCGGCACAAGCGGTTAACTGGGGCCCGATTCAATACAAGGGTGAATTACACGACCGCGCGACCTATCGCTACTTCTGGGAGTTGTTGCAAAAAGCGAAGGTGACGGGCGTTAAACTATCGGCTAGCGCAACCGCGGCGTTTTTTTGAATATTTTGTGGAATCGCAGCTACCCAGACACCCCAGACACCCCCAACATACCCCTTATACCCCGGCTGCCCCACACACCCCACATACCCCAGATACGCCAGATACGCCCAGATTTTGAAACTGATTGATCCACGGTCGTTTCCAGCCGTTTTTGCGTTGAAACAACCTCTGCTCGACGATTTTCGATGCGGTTGCATGGCCTTTGATTTCATCCGCGTTCATCTGCGTTAATCTGCGTTCATCTGCGTCCATCTGCGGTTCCAATTCTCTCAACTGCACCTACCTTTAGAGCAAATCATGACACCATCAGCCGGCGCAAAATTCCGCCAAGCCCTCAAAGACGAATCGCCGTTGCAAGTCATCGGCACCATTAACGCAAACCACGCGCTGCTGGCCAAACGCGCTGGTTACAGGGCGATCTACCTGTCCGGCGGTGGTGTGGCGGCTGGCTCGCTTGGCATGCCCGATCTCGGCATCAATAACCTCGACGACGTCCTCACCGACATTCGCCGCATCACCGACGTTTGTGACGTGCCGCTACTCGTTGATATTGATACCGGCTTTGGTGCCTCCGCGTTCAACATCGCCCGCTCAGTGAAATCCCTGATTAAGTTCGGCGCTGCGGCGTGTCATATCGAAGATCAAGTTGGCGCCAAGCGATGCGGTCACCGGCCGGGCAAAGAAGTGGTTACCAAACAAG
Source organism: Burkholderiales bacterium (assembly GCA_014378085.1). The sequence goes on from JACMOJ010000513.1 coordinate 1,478, forward strand.
AAATGGTTGATCGCATCAAAGCCGCAGTCGACGCAAAAACCGACCCGGACTTTTTTCTGATTGCGCGCACTGATGCCTTTCAAGGCGAGGGCGCGGACCTCGCCATTGAACGTTTGGTCGCTTGTGCGGAAGCCGGTGCGGACGGCGTCTTCGCCGACGCCGTGCCAGACCTTGCAACCTATCAGCGCATGGTCGAAGCCACCAAGGTTCCCGTGCTGTGCAACATCACCGAATTTGGCAAGACGCCTTTCTTTACAGTCGATGAATGCCGCGCCGTCGGCATCGGCATGATCCTCTACCCGCTCTCGGCGTTCCGCGCAATGAACAAAGCGGCTGAGAATGTATACACGGCGATCCGCCGCGATGGCACACAGAAAAACGTAATTGACACCATGCAAACACGTGAAGAGTTGTACGACGTCATCAACTATCACGCCTACGAACAATCGCTCGACAAACTGTTCTCGCACAAACAGTAATGTCGAAATCAAAGTCGTCAATGCGCGCCGCACCGCCAACGCTGGTGTTGCCGACCTATCCCGCACCGCTTGAGTTGCGCACGCCGCGCCTGCTTCTGCGGCAGTGGAAAGAAAGCGACTTCGAGGCATGGGCCGAGATGAACGCCGACGCCCGCGTGCGCCAGTATTTTCCGCGCCCGCTCACCACCGAAGACGCGCGCGGCGAGTTCGAGCGTATCAGTGGCGGGATCAAACAGCGCGGTTGGGGCATGTGGGCCGTCGAAGTGCCGAGTGTGGTGCCGTTCATTGGCTTTGTCGGCCTCAACCCACCGATGTTTCCTGCACCTTGGCAGCCCGGCGTTGAGATCGGCTGGCGACTTGCACAACGTGCATGGGGTAAAGGTTATGCAACCGAAGCTGCCGAGGCCTCACTGTACTTTGCCTTTGAGCATCTGCAGTTGCCCGCCGTGTTGGCGCTCTCGGTGACCACCAATACGCCATCACACGCCGTGATGGCGCGTATTGGTATGCAGCGCTGGCACGGCATGGAGTTTGACCACCCGCGCGTGCCGAGCGACTGGCCGCTTAAACACCATATCGTGCATCGCATCAACGCGACAGATTGGCAAAGCTTGCGTACTAAACGAGAGATGCAGGCTAAAACTCCAGCACTGAAGGGCGTTTCCAAGGCAAATCGGCCGAAAGCGCCCGCCAAATAACGACTTTCACTAATTTGAATCTGCAATCGACGGAGAAACGCATGATCGATACCAACACCGCACCCGGCACCACACCTGCCGCGCCAAAAGTCAAAAAATCGGTTGCCCTTTCCGGCGTGGTCGCCGGCAACACCGCAATCTGCACTGTCGGCCTGACGGGCAACGATTTGCACTACCGCGGTTACGACATTCTCGACGTCGCCAACACCTGTGAGTTTGAAGAAATCGCGCATCTTTTGGTCCATGGAAAATTGCCAAACACCGCAGAGTTGGCCGCGTACAAGGCGAAATTAAAGTCGATGCGCGGCATTCCGATGGCGGTGCAAGATGTATTGGAAATACTGCCTGCATCAGCGCACCCGATGGACGTATTGCGCACCGCTTGTTCGGTGCTGGGCTGCACGCTGCCGGAAAAGGATGACCACAATGTCCAAGGCGCGCGCGATATCGCTGATCGCATGATGGCGTCGTTTGGCTCGATGCTGCTGTATTGGTATCACTTCGCCGTCAACGGTAAACGTATTGAGGTTGAGACTGATGACGACTCCATCGGCGGCCACTTCTTGCACCTGTTGCACGGCAAGCCGCCGTCAACGCAATGGGTGCAGGCGATGCACACCTCTCTTGTGTTGTACGCTGAGCACGAGTTCAACGCGTCCACTTTCGCCGCGCGTGTGGTGGCTGGCACGATGTCAGATATGCACTCGGCGATTACTGCTGCAATCGGTGCGCTACGCGGGCCGAAACACGGCGGGGCAAATGAAGCGGCGTTTGAAATCCAATCGCGTTACGATAACGCGGATGAAGCGGAAGCGGACATCGTCAAACGTGTGGCCGAGAAGCAGGTGATTATCGGTTTTGGTCATCCGGTCTATACCGTATCGGACCCCCGCAACGTGGTGATCAAAGATGTGGCACGTGGGTTGTCTAAACAAGCCGGCAATATGAAACTCTTCGATATCGCCGAACGATTGGAAACGGTGATGTGGCGTGAGAAAAAAATGTTTCCGAACCTCGATTGGTTTAGCGCCTGTTCGTACCACATGATGGGTGTACCGACTTCCATGTTCACCCCGCTGTTTGTCATCAGCCGCACTTCGGGCTGGGCGGCACACGTGATTGAGCAGCGGATCGATAACAAGATCATTCGCCCGAGTGCTAACTACGTCGGGCCGGACGATATGAAGTTTGTGCCAATCAAAGATCGAAAGTAGCCGGCTTCCTCCCCTTCAGCGGGAGGTGTCCGCACACTGTGAGGCAACGAGTTTCCATGAATATCCAATATCGCAAATTCCTACCCGGCACCACCCTCGACTATTTCGACACACGTGAGGCAATTGAGGCGATTCAACCCGGTGCATACGACAAGCTACCTTACACCTCACGCGTGCATGCGGAGAACATCATTCGCCGCGCAGACCCTTCAATCATCGAAGATTACTTAAAACAAATCATCGAAGTGAAACGCGACCGTGACTTTCCGTGGTTTCCAGCCCGCGTGGTGTGTCATGACATTCTTGGGCAAACGGCACTGGTTGATCTGGCCGGGCTGCGTGACGCGATTGCCGATCAAGGCGGCGATCCGGCAAAAGTGAATCCAGTGGTACCGGTCCAACTCATTGTTGATCACTCGTTGGCGGTTGAATGTGGTGGCTTCGACCCGAACGCCTTTGAGAAGAATCGCGTGATTGAGGACCGCCGAAATGAAGATCGCTTTCACTTTATTGAGTGGACAAAAAACGCTTTCACCAATGTGGATGTGATCCCCGCGGGCAACGGCATCATGCACCAGATTAATTTGGAAAAAATGTCGCCCGTCATCCAATCGCAAAATGGCGTGGCGTTTCCGGATACCTGCATAGGCACTGATAGCCACACGCCACACGTCGACGCTCTCGGCGTAATCGCGGTTGGCGTTGGCGGCCTTGAAGCAGAAAACGTGATGCTCGGCCGCGCCTCATGGATGCGTCTGCCGGAGATCGTCGGGGTGCATCTCACGGGCAAACACCAACCTGGCATCACCGCCACAGACATGGTGCTGGCATTGACCGAGTTTCTGCGTAAGTCAAAAGTCGTGGGGTCCTATCTTGAGTTCTATGGGCAAGGCGCGGCGTCTCTCACCCTAGGCGATCGCGCAACCATCTCTAACATGGCACCGGAGTACGGTGCGACCGCGGCGATGTTTGCCATTGACCAGCAAACGATCGATTACCTCACCCTCACCGGGCGCGATTCCGCACAGGTTAAGTTGGTTGAGACTTACGCAAGAGTGGCTGGCTTGTGGATTGGCGCGGATCAGAACACGTTGAAGGATGTGGTTTACGAACGTTTGTTGTCCTTCGATCTCGCCAGCGTTGTCCGCACCATGGCGGGTCCTTCAAATCCACATGCACGGGTATCGACGACTGACCTTGTTGCTAAGGGAATCGCGATTCCGCAATCCAATCCCCCTCCCAACCTCCCCGTTGAAGGGGGAGGAACTCTTATGCCAGACGGTGCCGTAATCATTGCCGCCATCACCTCTTGTACCAATACGTCAAACCCTCGCAACGTCATCGCCGCTGGTCTGCTCGCGCGTAACGCCAATCGCGCCGGGCTCACGCGCAAGCCGTGGGTGAAGTCTTCCCTCGCACCCGGCTCAAAAACGGTTGCGCTTTATTTAGAAGAAGCCGGCCTCATGTCGGAGCTCGAGTCCCTCGGCTTCGGCATCGTAGGCTTCGCCTGCACCACGTGTAACGGCATGTCGGGAGCACTGGATCCTGCGATTCAAAAAGAAATCGTTGATCGCGATTTGTACGCCACCGCCGTGCTCTCTGGCAATCGCAACTTCGACGGCCGTATTCATCCGTATGCGAAACAAGCATTTCTCGCATCTCCGCCGCTGGTTGTAGCGTATGCAATTGCCGGCACGATTCGCTTTGACATTGAGCGCGACAGCTTCGGGCTGGATGCGAATAGCAAACCGATTACGCTGAAAGATCTGTGGCCAACGGACGAAGAGATAGATGCCATCGTCGCACGAAGTGTGAAGCCGGAGCAGTTCCGCAAGGTCTACATTCCAATGTTTGAAGGCCGTGTGAGCAACGCGGTGAAGGTGAAGCCGCTCTACGACTGGCGCGCACAGAGCACCTATATCCGTCGCCCACCCTATTGGGACACCACCGGTGAGGGCGCCATTGGTGGCGAGCGAACCCTCACCGGGATGCGGCCACTGGCGATACTCGGCGACAACATCACCACCGACCATCTCTCGCCCTCAAATGCCATCATGGCCAATAGTGCCGCGGGTGAATACTTGGCAAAGATGGGCTTGCCGGAAGAAGACTTCAACTCATACGCCACCCACCGTGGCGACCATCTCACCGCGCAGCGCGCGACGTTCGCCAACCCGACGCTAATGAACCAAATGGCGGTGGTGGATGGTCAAGTCAAACGCGGCTCGCTGGCACGCATTGAGCCCGAGGGTAAGGTCATACGCATGTGGGAGGCGATTCAAACCTACATGCAGCGTAAACAACCGCTGATCATCATTGCCGGGGCTGACTACGGCCAAGGCTCATCACGCGATTGGGCCGCAAAAGGTGTGCGACTTGCGGGTGTGGAGGCGATTGCCGCCGAAGGGTTTGAACGTATTCACCGCACCAACTTAATCGGCATGGGCGTATTGCCGCTGGAATTTATACCGGGCACAAACCGCCTGACGCTCGCCATTGATGGCTCGGAAACGTTTGATGTGATTGGTGAACGAACGCCGCGTGCGACGTTGACCTTGGTGATTCATCGCAAGACTGGTGAACGCGTGGAAGTACCAATGCGCTGCCGACTTGATACCGCCGAAGAAGTCTCGGTCTATGAAGCGGGCGGTGTATTGCAACGATTTGCGAAAGACTTTTTGGCGTCGGAAAAGGCGGCTTAGAGTCGCGGCGCTGATGTCATGTATGGACTTCACCGTTGTCGTCCCCATCCCCACCATAACCCTCCCATTGAAGAGGAGGCACATTTTCCATTCCCTCCCCTTCAAGAGGAGGCATATTTTCCATTCCCTCCCCTTCAAGGGGAGGCATTTTTTCCATTCCCTCCCCTTCAAG
>JACMOJ010000514.1 GCA_014378085.1 Burkholderiales bacterium
TGGGCGTTGGAAATTTGACGGGGGCTGCTCCTAGTACGAGAGGACCGGAGTGGACGTACCGCTGGTGTACCTGGTGTTTCGCCAGAAGCATCGCAGGGTAGCTAAGTACGGAAAAGATAACCGCTGAAAGCATCTAAGCGGGAAACTTGCCTGAAGATAAGATTTCCCGGGGGTTTAACCCCCTTGAAGGGTCGTTCGAGACCAGGACGTTGATAGGCACCGTGTGGAAGCGTGGTAACACGTTAAGCTAAGGTGTACTAATTGCCCGTAAGGCTTGACTCTATAACCTTAAGATAAGCGTTATAGCTAATAGCAACGCAATACAATTTAATCGTCAGTGAACGGTGACAAGCCGAACATTGACTGTCTTTACTTCCTCCCAGAATGCGGTTGCGCGTTCGCCCGTCGATACGAAAGTACGCAGGCAAACGATCAACACACCGAATTCTTGGCGACCATAGCGCGCTGGCCCCACCCCTTCCCATCCCGAACAGGACCGTGAAACAGCGTTGCGCCGATGATAGTGCGGTCATACCCGTGCGAAAGTAGGTCATCGCCAAGACCCTAATAAGCAAAAGCCCCGAAGGTAGCCCTTCGGGGCTTTTGTCTTTACATCACCAACACCACAACATAACCCAATCATCCCCTCTGTACATCCCGCGATTCAGCGCTGAAACAAGGCAACGCTCTGTAGCTAACGCTAGATCTCTACTTGAGCGCCCAGCTCAACGACTCGATTGGTAGGAATTCTGAAATAGTCGGAGGCTTTAGCCGCGAGATGCGACATCCAGACAAAGATATGTTCGCGCCAAAGTGCCATGCCACCTTTGCGGGTCGCAATGAGTGACTCGCGGTTAACGAAAAAGCTGGTGTCCATCATGTCGAACTTCATCGACTGGAGCCGACAGTCTTCAAGCATAACGGGAACGTTCGGCGACTCTTTAAATCCATAGTGAGCGGTAATCGTGTAAAAGCCATGTCCATGGTTTTCTATCCAGATGTAGTCTTCTTTCGGGACGCGTGGAATGTCTTCAATCACGATGGACAGGATGACAACCCGTCCATGCAGCACCTTGTTGTGTTTCAGGTTGTGGAGAAGAGAATTTGGCACGCCGTCCGGATTGGTAGTCATAAACACACCAGTACCTTCTACGCGTGGCGTGTCGGAAAGTGCGATGGAGTCAACAAACCCCTTCAACGGCATTGCGCCATCATTTACCTTACGGCGAACGATTTCCCGGCCACGACGCCAAGTACTCATCAGGGTGAACAAAACAATTCCCATGACCACCGGGAACCACCCGCCATCAACAAACTTCAACAAACAAGCGGTCATGAACATCACATCGTTTCCGACCAGCACCAAGGTCAACGGCCAAACGAGGATGCGCGGCCATTTCCAGATGTAGGTCATGACCACAAAGAGAATAAGCGAGGCACACAGCATCGTCATCGTGACGGCAATCCCATAGGCCGCTGCCATGCTGTCCGAGGTTTTGAAAGAAACCACCAGCCCGATGATACAGACGAGCATTGCCCAATTGATGAACGGGACATAGATCTGTCCGGCCTCTTGTTCGCTAGTGTGAAGGATAGAAAAACGGGGCAAGTATCCGAGTTGGATTGCCTGCTTGGTCATGCTGAAAGCACCCGAAATCACCGCTTGAGAGGCAATGACGGTAGCTGCGGTCGCGAGAAAAATCATCGGGATTAGTGCCCAGCTGGGGACCATTAGGAAGAACGGGTTCTTAACCGCCTCTGGTGTGCTGAGGACAAGCGCTCCTTGTCCAAAATAATTCATGAGTAACGATGGCCAAACGAGGTAGAACCACGCGTAGCGAATCGGCTTCTTGCCAAAGTGTCCCATGTCTGCATAGAGTGCCTCGGCACCGGTTACGCACAGCACGACTGATCCCAGCACGACGAAAGCAAGGAAACGATGGTTGAGCAAAAATTCAAAGCTATAAATCGGATTGACGGCAAGCAGAACGCGGGGATTTTCAATAACCTGAACGAACCCGAGCAAAAAGATGATGACGAACCACGACACCATTGCGGGTCCAAACAGCGCCCCAATTGCAGCCGTGCCGCGCCGCTGAAGGAAGAACAACGACACAAGAATGGCGATCGCGATGGGCAACACGTAGCGCTCTAGGGCGGGCGAAACAACGTTTAGTCCTTCCACGGCGGAAAGTACGGATACGGCGGGCGTCAATACGGCGTCGCCGAAAAACATGGCCGCGCCAAACATGCCCAGAGCCACGATCCACCAATGGCTGCGTGTACCTTTGCGAAAGCAGCGCTGCCCCAGAGCGGTAAGCGCTAAGATTCCACCCTCACCCTTGTTGTCGGCGCGCATCATAAAAACTAGATACTTCACCGTCACTAAGGTCATCAGAGACCAGAACATTAGCGACAAGATGCCCAAGACCGTCGCCTCGTTCAGTGGGATCCCGTGTTCGGGATTAAACGATTCTTTCAGCGCATAAAGCGGACTGGTTCCGATATCGCCAAAAACGACGCCTATCGCGCCAATGGTGAGTGCGCTTAACTTTTTGTCTTTAGTTTCCATACGGGGCGACCGCGCGGCACGGACTGTTAACCGAAAGGTCTCGGTGAATGCCGGGGCGGGGGTTCGCGAAGAGATGTCTTAGTAGAATGAGGAGATTTTTCTGCTACAGGTAGAACATGTGCCAATACAACAGTACACCTCTTGATTGACAAAAGCAAACGTCGAACACCTCCGGAAATTCAGCTTTTGGCAGTCGACCGGAGTAAAATCCCGGCTCCTCATCAGTCTCTAAGTTGTTGGCTCTAAATATTGTTCGAAACCGTTCCTAATAGTCGACAAACTGGTTCTATGCGCCACTTTCGCCCTCCTACCATTCTGCGCCCAAGCTTGCTTCTCGCCGGCCTAGCGTTCGCTACAATCTGTCCCCTTCCCGCATCGGCAAATGACGCCGCGCGTTATCAAGTGCCGACGCAAGCAATGGTTGACATGGTCGACGCAGCGCAGATTCCACAGACCGCACTTTCGCCGACTAATGAGTGGCTAATGCTGCTTGAGCGGCCAGCGCTACCAACAGTCGCGGACCTAAGTCAACCAGAACTAAGGCTCGCTGGCGTGCGTATCAATCCGCGCAACAACGATCTTAGTAGAACAACACACGCGACATCCATCCGTTTTGTTCGGCTGGCAGATCGGCTCGAAAAACTCGTGCAGAACCTGCCCACCAATGCGAGGATCGGCGATGCGGTATGGTCACCTGACGGGAAACGCGTTGCCTTTACGCTGGTAAGGGAAAACAGCCTCGAATTAATGGTGGTCGAAGTCGCCAATGGCGCGCAGGCGAAACGAGTGACTGAACGAACGCTCAATGGTGTGGTGGGGCGGCCATTTAGTTGGTTTAGTGATAGCAAGTCGTTGCTAATTGCGGTGACACTCGCGACGCGTGGCGCAGCGCCCAAACCGCCGAGCACGGTAAGTGGGCCGCTGGTGCAAGAAAATCTCGGTCGACGCAATGCGGCTCGAACATACCAAGACCTTCTCAAGACGCCGCATGACGATGCTCTGTTTGAATACTATGCGACCGCCGAAGTCGGGCGAGTCTGGCTTGATGGAAAATTTGAAACAATTGCAAGTGGCGTTGTGCGCGGCATGACGCCCTCGCCCGATGGGCAGTACGCGCTTGTCCAAACCGTGAAACGACCCTACTCCTACGCCGTTCCTGTCGCACGTTTTGCGATGAAGACGGAAGTGCGCGATGCGCTCGAGCCGGATGTTGGCCGCGTTGTACGGGTGATGTCGGATCTGCCTATGGCCGAAGATGAAGACGCAGACCCCGACGCCGTCCGGAAAGGGCCGCGTCAATATTCTTGGCGAAGCGATGCAAACGCGACACTCGCCTGGGCACAAGCGAATGAAACAAGAAAAAACGGCGTCAGCGATTATTTCTTTGTGTTGGCTTCGCCCTTCGATAGCGAACCGACAATGCTAGCCAAGCTTGAGTTGCGTTTCCAGAGCGTAATTTGGGGAAATGACGCGGTTGCACTAGTAACAGAGGTTTCGCGCAAGCTTCGCAAGACATCAACATGGCGAGTGTATCCCGCAGACGCAATCAAACCCGCGCAGAAGATTTTTGAACGCTCGACGGAAGACCGTTATGGTGACCCCGGTGTGCCGTTTACGGAGTCAAACGGCCGCGGTGGTCGCGTTTTAAATTTTTCGCCGGACGGTAAAGCGATTTATTTGAACGGTACTGGTGCATCAAGCGAAGGTGATCGGCCGTTTGTGGATCGACTCGAACTAGACACGCGCGACACCAAGCGATTGTTTCGCTCTGAAGCGCCCTACTACGATGTGCCGCTTAGCGTATTCGACAACGCACAACAGGGAAAGGCGACCAGTGCAAGCGTTCGACTATTGGTGCAGCGAGAGAGTGTGACCGAAGCGCCGAACATGTACGTACGCGAATTAGCCAGCGGGAAAATGGCGGCGATCACGCGCTTTGCGACGCCCAAAAACCCCCTCACCGGCGTCTCAAAAGAAGTCATTCGCTACAAACGACGCGACGGCGTGGAGCTTTCCGGAACACTATATTTGCCGGCGGGGTTTAAGCGCGGTGACGACCCGTTGCCGTTGTTGATGTGGGCATATCCAAGGGAGTTTCGGTCAGCAGAAGCTGCGGGGCAGATTACTGGTTCGCCCTACCGCTATGTGCGACCGGCATTTTCCGGGCCGCTACCGTTTGTCACGCAAGGCTATGCCGTGCTCGACAACCCCACCATGCCGATCATCGGTGATCAGGGCAAAGAGAACGATACCTACCTGCCGCAACTGATCGCAAGCGCCGAAGCGGCGATCGATGAAGTCGTTCGCCGTGGTGTTGTCGATCGTTCCAAAGTCGCCGTTGGTGGGCACTCGTACGGGGCCTTTATGGTGGCCAATTTGTTGGCCCACACCAAGCTGTTTGCCGCAGGTGTCGCGGAAAGTGGTGCATATAACCGAACACTTACGCCATTTGGCTTCCAAGCGGAGGACAGGACGTTTTGGAAAGCACGAGATGTTTATTCGCAGATGTCGCCGTTTCACTACGCCGATCAAATCAAAACGCCAATTTTGTTGATTCACGGCGAAGCGGATTCGAATTCTGGGACGTTCCCACTGCAAAGTGAACGTTTCTACCAAGCGATCAAGGGACTTGGCGGCACCGCCCGATACGTCGTGCTGCCCTACGAGGATCACGGCTATCGCGGGCGTGAATCGGTGCTGCATCGATTGTGGGAATCCGCGCGCTGGCTTGATCGGTATGTAAAGAATGGCGACAAGAAGCCGACCTAATGAGGTCACCCGGTCAATCGTTGCTGCACGCTGTAGTTGCGAGAAAGCACAAAAAACGACATAATTTACGTCCTTCTGGACGCAGTTCTTCCGAAAAGGCCAATTAGCTCAGCCGGTTAGAGCGACGGAATCATAATCCGCAGGTCCCCTGTTCGAATCAGGGATTGGCCACCAAATAAATCAAGGGCTTACAGCGATGTAGGCCCTTTTTCTTTGGTGGACGTGGACAGTTTTGGGGCAGTTGACGCCCAATATTGGCCGGCGTTTCATTTAGAACCGCCTCATTAATCCGTAGTATGGGGAGAACGCAATGGTCGATAATTGCCTTTGACCTGAACGCCACTAAGTCTTGCCCTAATCGGAAATCCACATGCGAAACTACGTTGCCGCTTTTTGTTTCATTCTCGGGTTGGTCGTTGGTATCTTTACGGGAGTCAAAGGCCAACACCTAAGCGGCTTCGGCTTTGTGTTGTGCGGCATTTTTGCAGCGGTTAGCGTGCTGAATGGGCTCGCTAAAAGTGCAACCAGTCAGGCGTTTACAGCTGCGGCGATGGTGATAAGTGTAGTTTCGTTAGCAGGAGCGATCAGGGCCAGCAACTTCTTTGACTCGGACCTTCAAAAGGGCTACAGCGAGGCGCTAGTAGGTTTTCTTGACTACGAAGTGATGTGCAAGCCAAGCGTTGAATTTCGAAAAATTGAACAGTTCGGGATTCGCGCGTGCGGTACCGGGTCAACA
>JACMOJ010000515.1 GCA_014378085.1 Burkholderiales bacterium
ATGCCAAGCGTACCCGCGCGAATCGCAAATTGGTGCGCAAAGACGACCGCAAGAACCGGGGCCAAATAAAACACTAGACCAATGGCAGGAAGCATTGGGTTTTCCCACCGCGCCACACTGTGCAATGCCTGCACGGCCAACAGGCCGACGAACAACATGGCAGGCATCTGCAGCTGTTGCTGCCATCCATGAATCACCTGTGGCCCAAGTTTTACTTTGTTGATCCACGCGCCCACCCAAGCTGCAGCAAACACGACGCCGACAAAAACCACGAAGTAAACCGGATTCCCCGGCGACAGCTTGCGGGCAGGATCTTGCGCCAAGGCAACGACCACACACAGGATTAAGCCAGCACGCCAGTTAAAAACCGCCGCAAAGCACGCTAGTAACAGCCCGGCAAGCGCTAAGGCAGTCACAGTTGCCTCGATTCGGTATCACTGACGTACCTGGGCCCACTCGCTCGTAACCGAACCGCCCAAAGCAAACCCCGAACCTCAGCCCAAAGCGTACTCGCTATCCGCCACGGGTGTCGAAGATGAAACCGCGTCATCACTGATCGAAAAGGTCGAGTGAATAACTCGCGCCAAGCGCTGGTGCGCAAAGCAAAATAATACGCGCCAACTGCATGGTCGGGGCGCCAGGTGGTCAAGTGCTCGCCGTAAGTGCGTGTGCCACCGCTTGCGTCTTTTAGATGATGAAGGCAGGCCGTCGGCTCAAACCAGATGCGCCGGCCAGACGCGCAAAATCGGTGCGCAAACTCGGCCTCAAATCGATAGGCCACGCGGACAAAGTTTTCGTCGAATCCGCCCAGTGCCAACGCGGTCGATCGTCGTACCGAAAAATTTCCGCCCATAAATTCGCTGATCCACGCGCTGCGAACCCCGGCAAAGCGAAACCTTGCATCATCGGCAAAGTCAATCCCCTCCTCCCAAGGCTGGATAACTCGGCCCGCCACGATCACATCACCATGAACACGTTGCGCCGCCAAATGTTCGACGAGAAGCCGCGGCTCCGGCTTGATGTCATCATCGACAAACAGCACAACCGCCTGCGTGGCAAGTAACAAGCCCCGGTTCATCGCCTTCGGAATAGACGGTTCGGCCAACTGAATCCACCGAATCTGCCCGCAATCTGCCATCGTCCGAAGCGCCTTTGCAGTCGCGGGTTTATGCTGCTCCGTTTGATCCAGCACAAGAATTTCCTCGGCTGTGTGACTAAGCGCTAACAGGTAATGCAGCGTTTCGACGAGAACAGCCTCCCGCCGATAGGTAGGAATAGCAACGGTTATGGGTACCGTCTCGCTCATTGTTTACCCTCGACTTCCAAAAACAGTGATTTTGCGCGGTGCAGTCGTGTAGTTTTCACGTCCTCGCCCCAACAACACGCGCAGGACTGCCGGCAACAATGGTCATGCTCATAACATTACAAGTTACAACAGAGTTCGCGCCGATAATCGCGCCGCTGCCGATAGAAACACCCGTCAACACAATCGAATGCGCGCCGAGCCACACGTCATCGCCAATACGCACAGGGGAGTTTTCACACCCCTGAGACGCAATAAAAGATCCAGCGAGGTGGCGGTGCGAGTGATCGGTAATAAAACAACCGGGGGCAATAAGCACGTTGGATCCTATCGAAACCCGAGAGGCAACATCGAATTCACTTACGCATCCAATAAACACATATTTCCCCATCGCAAGTTGCGCTTTATCGTCGGTAATCTTGATGAATACATTGTGCTCAAGCTGCGAGCGCTGCCCGACTGACAAACACCACGGGCGCAGAATGCGGCTTCCCGCGCCAACGCGCACCTTGGATGCAACTGCTGCGCCGCGAATGCGCCAAAGCGCAGCCCTCGCGCGATCAAACGCAACATCAAACGTGTTTCGGACTGTCGCCTCGACTTTCCGACAACTGTCATGAAGTTCCAGTCCAAACGCCAGTCACCATCAACTGATGTGTAAAGCGCCGGCCCAGCCATGGAATACTTACAAGCAACTTATCGAGGGTGCGCAAAATCGGCGACGGCACATACGGGTGAAGGTAACGAAGCTTCATGTGCCCCGAAATGATCGGCGACTCGAAGAAGGTGGCGCGCACATTGCTAAATCCGGCCGATCGGAATAGTGCCATCAGTTCTTCACGAGTATAGGCAAAAAAGTGACCGTCTCCGTCTGCGGTGAACTGAAGATGCTCCCACTGCTTTACGTCGCCGAGTTCACTAAAAGTCGGGAAATTATTTTTGACATAGCTTGCGTTAGGCGTGCTGACCACGAGCCGCGCGCCCGGTTTCATAAGTGCGCTCAGCTTTGCCAGCAACTGGCCTGGGTAGACCAAGTGTTCAATAATTTGATTCGCGTAAATCAAATCGTACGAGCCCGGAATCTCGCCTGCCAGCACATTGCCTGCAACAAAGCGCACGTCGCCGGGGGTGTGACGCGATTGGGCGTACTCAAGAAATGCTGGACGCAGGTCAACGGCCGTGACGCGATGCCCGCTTTCAGCTAAAAGCAGCGCGAGCGTGGCCTGCGCGCATCCTACGTCCAGCACCTCTTTCGCGTCGTGTCCCGCCAGGCGAAGGTAGTAATCCAGCTGATTGTGATACTGGTTCCATATGCAGGGCGCGAGGCGACGATCCCAGATTTCTTGCATATCGTGTCGATAGAGCGCCTGCACATCGTCAGGCCATGTTGGGTCAAAAACAGGAGCTTTCACAATCAACCAAACGCGCTGCGAAACAGCGCTTTTAAAAAGAGCGGATCCGTTTTAACGGATTCCCGGAAGTACGATTTAGCCGATGCGACGTCACGGTCTCGCAGGCAAGACCCGATGAAGTAAAGAAATTTGGCTTTCTCGCGCTTCGACATCGGCTTGGGTGGTTGTTTGACCGGCGGGATGGTCACGTCAAGCAGGGACTGATCGCTGCCGCCTGCACGGCGAACTTTCGCCGCTTCCACAGCCAATGCGCCGAGGCGAATCTGCTCATCACGGCGGCGGCCGCTGATGCTGTTGGCCTCGAGCGTAGCCTCGTAGCCAACGTCGGTAAGCCCCCAGCAATGCCCGATTTCCGCAAGGCGCAGCCAGAGATCAATATCCTGCGCCACCACAAACGTTGGTCGGTATCCGCCGACCCGCATGTAGGCTTCCCGCCGGAACATGGTCGTGCCGTGGTGCGGTGGGCCTTTGATGTGGTTGACGTCAAGCCGAGACAGCCCAACGCTCAACTGGTCGCCTTCGCGACTCAACACAAACAGCAACTCTCCTCGCGGGCCGAGCACGCGACATGAAGCACACACGAGCACCACATCCGTTCGCTCACGGAGCAGCGCTTGTTGCAAGCGCAGCCGCCCTGGAAGTGAGGCGTCTCCCGCATCTTGCCGCGCAATGAAATTGCCGCGCGCAGCTGCACATCCCGCAACCAGCGCGCGCGTCAAGCCCGTGTTGGCCTGATGAATTACCCGTAAGCGCGAGTCACGCGCTGCGTACACGTCCAATATTCGCTCCGCGCCATCGCTAGAGCCATCATCCACCACGATGAACTCGAAGTTGCAGCCTTCCTGCGCCAGAACGCTATCGAGCGTTGCGGAAAGGCTGGCGGCACCGTTGTAGACGCTCATCACGACGGAAACGTCGGGCACTTTTTCGTTGCTCATCGCCGCATGCCGTCTACCCAGTGGCTCAGTCGC
>JACMOJ010000516.1 GCA_014378085.1 Burkholderiales bacterium
CGAACGTATGCGCGTACACCCAGGTGAATTCGGCACCGATTAAAAAGATCTGTGCGGAGTAATACACCCACACCAGAATGACAACCAGTGAACCGGCTGCGCCAAACGCCGAGGCGATACCGCTCCTGCCAATATAGAGGCCAATCAATAATTTGCCGACGGTAAACAGCAGCGACGTTACCACCGCGCCAAACCAGACGTCATGCCAACGCACACGAACACGCGGCATTAACTTGTAGATCATCGCAAAGACCACCGTCGTTAGCGCGAAGCCGACGAATAAGTTGACGATCTGCGCCAGCACTTCCCAACTGCCAAACACGCCGCCCATCCACTTGCCGAGCGCGGCCATTACCGCGCCAAGCACCAGCGAAACCATCAGCAAAAACGCAATGCCCAGAATCATGCCGAACGAAAGCAAACGTGTTCGCAGCAGTCGCCATAAGCTGTTTGATTTATCTGCAACGGGCGCGCGCCAGATGCGATCCAGCGCGTCTTGCAACTCACCAAACACGGCTGTCGCGCCAACTAAAAGTACCGCAACGCCAATGACAGCCGCCGTAATGCTTTCCGTCGGTTTGCTGACGGTAGTCAATATGGCTTCAACCGCCTTGGCCGCGTCGTCACCCATCAGACCGCGCAGTTGACCAAAAATTTCCCCGCGCACTGCTTCAGTACCAAAGAACAAACCGGCGACCGAAATAACGATGAGCAACAATGGCGCTAGCGAAAAGATGGTGTAGTACGAGAGTGCCGCGCCCATGCTTGGCGCGTAGTCGTCGGTCCACGCCGCCGCAGCGCGTTTGATCAACGTCCACCACTCACTGATTGTCTGTTGCTCGCGCATACCAGTCTCTCCGTTAGGCCGCTACGCTGGGTCGTGCATTGCGTGGATAAGTAATGTTGACGTTCGACATCAATGGTTTATTTGCCCGTAAGATTTCTTGGCAGGGAACGCGAAGCATTTTTTGCCAGCGCTGCCAAGCCCTGATCACGCACAGACATTTGCGCTCTCTAAATGCCGCGGCCGGCGTACCGAAGGCCGAGTACCCTTATTTGACCCTAACCTACCCACGCCAACTGTTCGCTATCGCACACCACCGCGCTGCGCCGGCGACGCAAAACGTAAAAGCGTCGCGCATGGCGATTGGAAAATAAAATCAGACCTATTTGATTTCTGCCCCATTTGATTGCGCCATTCCATTCCCGGCAGCGCAGCGCGGCAATACTTACCGGCGATTAGTTGAAGCGATAAATCTTACAAACTCGATTGTGGGCGTGCACTTTCAAGCATTTATGCCTGAAGATACCCGTGGATACTAGTGTTTTGCCATTCTCCTACGCATTATTTTTAGATTTTTCCGGCACGTCGTCGATCAGTGCGCCAGCCGTTGTGGCATCGCTAGACGATGCAGGTGCTGCCTCCGGCTGTGCAGCAACACTTTCACGCGGCGGCAGAAAGAAATCACGCGGCTGTGTTCGCAAGCGCAACCACAACGTCGATAGAAAACGGCCGCGCTCGGGGATGCTCACTTGCCGCGCCTTGAAGGCCAGCATCAGCGTAAGGCTGAAGCTCACCGCCAAGTTAATGAAGCCTATCGCGGCGATCCCAAACACCAACGCAAACGCGGTGGCAAGGGAAATATCGACATACGCGACCGGGAGGGCCAGGCCCAAACTTGCCGTGGCAATCGTGACGTGGCGCACGTCGAGAGGCAACCCCAACGCGTAGCCGATCGGACCGACCAGCCCGAGCATGACGCCCAGTGCCGCGTTGCCAGCAAGCGCGCCGAGGTTGTTCTCGATGTAATGGGCAAACCGTCGACTCGCGGCATTGCCGAGCACGCGGTTGAGTCCGTGATGGGCACGCAGGCGCTCGCCGATACGGCTGTACGAAGCCTTGTTGTCGAAATAACCGCTGATTAGTCCACCAATAAACAGCACCACACCCGCGATGCCCGCATAAATGGGCGCGAGCGTGGCCAAACTTGCTTCGTGTACGAGCTTACTTGCCTTTTCCGGCGACACAATATGCGAGCCGGTGTTCCACCATATGAGGTAAGTCAGCGCGATGGCGGTCGGTAAGGTAATCACAATATTGCCAACGATGGCAGCAAGCTGGCTGCGTGTAACGCGCGCCACGACTTCGGTAAGGCGCTCCATCCGCGCAGAGGTCTTTTCGTCGCGCGAAAGATCAAGCGATGCCGCGATTGACGCGGCCGTCATCGCCGGTTGTTTGGTTGCGACCGAAAAACGCAGGATATGCATGACAACGAAGGCGCTGGCATACATGGCGCAAACGCTGAATACGGCGATGAGCGGCGGCAGTTGCATATTCCCGATCAGCACTTTCGCCCACGCCATAAACGCGATTACAAAGCCCGCCCCAAGTGCCGCACGAAACATGGCGAAATACTCGGCGCGCGTCTCGGTAATATAGTGATCACCGGTGCGGCCCGCATTTTCCGTCACGCGCAACGCCACCAAATCCATGCTCTGCGTGAGGTGTTCACGTATATCGTTGCGGCGCGCTTGTGCGAGACAGACATCGCGTAGAAGTGTCGCATAGGCAGTGAGGCGGGTTGCGCTCATGGGATCTGAGGCGGACGCCTCGGCGGATACATCGAAGGTAGCAAGGATTACCTCGGTCCGCGAAATCATCTGGGAAAGTCTGCAAATTAAGTAAGTGAGGCTAAATGACGTGCCGGTTGCCGCGGTATTTTTCCGGGCACGATCAAGAATCACGCGGCACTGATCCAACAGCACCATGGCGTGCATGGCGTCAGGCAGCGCGTTTATAGCGCCTAAAGCCTCAACTGCCCGATCGTCATCAAGCTGTGGCGCTTCCAGCCAATGTTGAATCTCTTTGTGCTGCGTCAAAAACGGCGAGTCGTAATCCTCGAGCGCTGGATAAACCCGCAGCAGCGCATTGTCCAGCCCCAGTGCTGCCAGACGCACTGAGAGTACGTTCACCGCATTGCGCAATTCCAGGTCCAGTTGCTTTTTTGCAAGCGAACATGCGTTACCGTCGTCTGGCTGCAGCAACGCGATCAACTCACGCCATTGCTCGATGGGAACATTTGCCAGCCACTGGTCGTCACGTTGATCGTGAAAAATCTGCTCGGTGACATCGCGTAAATAAGTGGTGCTCAAAACGTCCGGCAGTATGCGATGGCTGACACGTCGGTAGAGCTCCGCCACGAATCCGGTGGGCGGCAAAATGCCAGCGTCGGAGAATAAAGACACCTGTTTGGTTTGTGATAGCAAAGCAAGCGCTGCGTTTGACAGCAGTTCGCGGTCGCTTGAATACGCGCGCAGATCGATCAGCAATGGCTCGATACCACCCGCGCGGCCAGCCACGTCGCGCGGCCGCAGGCTGTCGACGAATCCGCGGAATGCGCTGACTAATGCGACCGAAGGATCAGGCGCGTGGGACGTTTCAACAAATAGATGGAAGGCAAATGACATAGGCGCGAAACGTTTAAAGGACACATAACAGATAGCAACGAACGACAGACCCGCAGAAAAAGACAAACTTTCGAAACTGGTGACCGAAGCTGGTGACCGAAACTTGACCGAAGCTGGAAATCGAAACGAGAGACCGGAACAAGAAACAAGGGAAGCGAGACTAGGCGAACGCTCACCGAAGGATACAAATTCGCTATTCCATTATGCTGCCTGCCAAATGTGAAACGGCGAACTAACATTCGCCGCCGATTTGTTCCAGCGTGCTCCGACGAATCCACTAAACAAAGCATGAACGATGCAACGCAAGGCACGGCGTCGATTCGCGCGCGCAATATCTTCCCCATTCGTCACGTCAACATTGGTCGTAAACGCGTTCTACCAGACAAACCGCCACAAGCACACGCCGTACAATCTAGTAATGAACCTTGCGCCGAATACGGACGACTTAGCGACACTACTTGGCGTGTGTGTCGCACTTGCGATCGGAATGTTGGTCGGCGCGGAGCGCGAACGACGCAAGGCTGCCGGTTCCGCCCGCGGCGCGGCTGGCATTCGCACATTCGCTATCGTCTCCATGCTTGGCGCTGTTGCGATGGTGGTCGGCGGCGCGTTGCTGCTGGCAGCAGCAACGATCGCAATTGGTGCGCTCACCTTTGCGGCATATCGTCCCGCGCCAGTGGATGACCCCGGTTTGACGACCGAGGTTTCGTTGCTGTTGACCTGCCTGCTTGGCGGGCTTGCAATCAATTCCCCGCTACTGGCAGGCGGCGTTGGCGCGGCGCTCGCGCTGCTGCTTGACGCAAGGGCGCGTATTCATCGCTTCGTGCGCAGCGTAATGAGCGAGCGCGAGCTACACGACGCGTTGGTGTTTGTGGCGGCTGCGTTGATCATGTTGCCCATCGCGCCTGATCGCAACATGGGGCCGTTTCTATCGATCAATCCGCACACCATTGCGACCCTGATTGTGTTGGTAATGGCCGCCAGCGCGATTGGCTATATTGCGACGCGCGCAATGGGGCCGCGGTATGGGCTTGCGCTGGCGGGGTTTGCTGGGGGATTTATTTCTAGTACGGCGACCATCCATTCCATGAGTGTCCGCGCTTCGATGCATCCGGCACTTCGAGATGCCGCGACGGCTGGCGCAGTGCTCTCCTCAGTGGCGACTTTTATTCAGCTCGGCTTAGTTGTTGCGGTAGTCGGCCCCGCCTTGCTCCCCGCCATTGCGCTCCCATTGGCGGCCGGGGGCGTGGTTGCAGCGGCTTATGGTTTCGTGCTCATGGCGCTTACCGCAACTGCACCACGCCCGCCGCAGGCGACGCCGAGCTCAGAAAATCGACAACAAGAGAAAAGTCAAAAGCGCGACATTGGGCGGGCATTCAATCTTACGCATGCGATCGTGTTTGCGGCAATTGTCTCAACGGTGTTGCTGCTGTCCGCCGCCCTGCATCAATGGC
>JACMOJ010000517.1 GCA_014378085.1 Burkholderiales bacterium
ATGTACTTGCCTAGCTTTGTTAGTTTTCGGATGACAGATATCTGGAGAAGCTTTGTTGCGCAGCGCTGTCTTTGGGAGCTTGGGCTAGGCGTGGTATTTCACGGCCCAGAGATGTTCCAGGATCGCAACGAACACAGTTTGATGCGCGATTTTGAGCAGGAAATACCCGGATACTTGAACAACGAGCGGATTCGCGAGAAGCTCGAATCGACAGCGTTGCTGTCGGGCGAAGCAAACATCGGAGGAAACCTTCACCGATGTTACGAAGCGCTAGTGAATATTGGCATAGTGCCGTTGAAGGAAATGCCGCTCGTCGAAGCATGGCTTGCCGACGTTGATGCCGTTCGGTCAGTCAATAGAACCTTATGAGAGCGACGCGCTGTGCAGGTTAAATCGTCAACGGTGTCGTGCTGTGCCCCACCGAAAGGTTTTAATGGCTAAGGTTCTAACGGTCACTACCAGTATGGGCACACGCTGGGAGGCTTACTCGCAGGCCCTGCTTAGGACATTCGTGCCCGAGTGGCGGCGCGTTGTTGTTGATGGTCGCCGAAACTGGACTCCAACCGGATTTATAGAACAGGTCATTAGCGAAGACGTCGACTATGTTGTCCACGTCGACGAAGATTGTTTCGTGTCCTCCCGCGAAGGTTTGCTAGGTCTTATTCAGCATCTTGAAAGTGACCACTCGATATCAGCAGCCGGAATTCCGGATGGCGGTAGTTACTACCGAAATCACAACCCCGCAGCGTTGAATCTCTATTTCGTTGTGTTCCGCGCCAGCGCACTACGCTTCGCATGGCAGAAACGGGCTCAATGGCGCCAGATGTTCTTTCAGCAAAGTTACGCTCGCGAGGTGTTGCGGCAACGCGCCGATTTGGACTTTTCGCGAATTTCCTGGGACGAAGGTGAACCCTACTATCCGCTGTTTTGGGCGCTTTTAGGTATGGGAGGACGATTTTTGTATCTGCGTGAGCAGTTGCATCCGACGCGATGGTCGAGTGTTGTGCAGGGAGCAGATGGCGCAATTGCCGAACACCTGTGGTACTTGCGTCAGTGGTTTAGCAATGACACCATGCCGGGGCATGATCGTCCCAACAGGTCACGTTATGCCGAATTTGAAGCCGAGTTACTTGCTCGACCGAGCAGCTCTTTGGCGTTTCAAGCAAGCGTTGTTCAAGGTCACGGTCGACGCCTGTGGCGGAGAGTGATGTCATGACAGAACATCTCGACCGGCACCCCCTCGTTTCGATCATCGTCCCAAGCTTCAATCAGGGACGATACATTCGTGAAACCATAGACTCATGCTTGCAGCAGGACTACCGTCCCATAGAAATTTTGGTGATGGATGGCGGGTCTAGCGACGACACGGTATCGGTTCTTCAGTCAATCAAAGCGCCGGAACTGACTTGGGTCAGTGAACCTGACCGGGGCGTGGTGGAAGCAGTCAACAAAGGGCTGCGTCGATCGACTGGTGCAATTTTGACGATTCAAAGCTCCGACGACGTATTTTTGCCAGGTGCATTGTCTGCGATGGTGGCGGCGTTTGCGAAAGAGCCAGCTTTGGGTCTCGTATACGGTGACGTGGAGCTGATTGATGAGCATTCGCAACTCATTGGCGTCGATGAAAACCCGCCATTTGATCTCGCCGAGTACCTCGGCCGATTTCAATACATCCCGCAACCCGGCACCTGTTTTACGCGAAAAGCGTTCGAACAAACTGGAGAATGGAGAGATACGGTGAGCTATGCGGCAGACGCAGATCTATGGATGCGCATCGCCGCAAAGTTTCCGGTTACGAACATTTCGCGTCGGGTTGGCCGCTATCGATACCACGATGAGCAACGCGACACGCAAAAGTCCAGAATCGCGCGGGACTGGCGTGGTGCCGTCACCGATCTGATTGAGAGCGGTCTACTTAATTCACGGCAGCGACGCTTCGCGCGCATGGGATTGCACCTTGCGCGGTATCGCTACGCCCCCGAATCGGCTTGGGCAACCCGAACTAGGGCGCTCTACGCTGCTGCGTTGTGCAATCCTATGGCGGTTGCCAACCGTCACTTTCCGAAGCGGGAGCTTGTTCCCGGACGCACTCCAATTTGGGCCTTCTTGTCAGGTATAAAACGCCTACTCGGGGTTCAAGCGCGGGGTTCTTAATGCAAAAAAGTACGTTCGTTTCGCGACGCTATGGCGTGTACGTTCGGTTCGGCAAGGCTAAGTTTTGATCAGCGTCGCGATTTGTACATTCAATAGGGCTGGAAGCCTGCGAAGGACGTTGGAAAGTTTGGCATCCGTCGCCCCACCGCAGGTGGGTGGATGGGAACTGCTGGTCGTCGACAACAACTCAAGCGACTCGACCCGGGCCGTTGTGGCCGAGTTTGAATCGGCTCTTCCAGTGCGATACGTGTTTGAAGCAGAGCAGGGGCTTTCGCTGGCACGTAACCGCGCCATTCGTGAATTTCGCGCTGACTTGCTGTTATTTACA
>JACMOJ010000518.1 GCA_014378085.1 Burkholderiales bacterium
GCGGGATAACAGAGACGCCGGGGGCAAACGTTGCGCCGCCGTGGCTCCATTCATCTGGCGGCAAACCCGGAAACTTCTTTTGCAATATGGCCGTCAATGCCGCGCGGTCGCGCTCCGGGCTAATCGCATCCGTCGCTAGAGGCGGGTTTGGCTTACCCTTTGGCGCTTGGGCGTAAGCGTGGGCGGGAGTGAACGCGGCAAAGCTGAACCATGCCAAGGCAAAACACACGCACACGAAAGTGGTCCGGCTGAATCGAAAAACCATGTTTAATTTGTGACTGGCGTGATTGGCGTGATTGGCGTGACGGGCGTGACGGGCGAGGGTGGCGAGTGGGCCGTTCGGGTGGTGGCCGAAAATCTGAATCCGCGTTCCTCGCGTTCAGGCCGATCGCGTTTTTCGCCGGGCATCAACGGTCGATTCTTAAATTCAGTCTTGAGTTCGCGTAACCGCGATTCGGTGGCAGAGGACTCATAAAAATCACCGTCTTTAGCTTTGAGTGCAATTTCAAGTTGCTCGATCGCGCCGACCAAATTACCTCGACGGTAGTACGACTCTGCGATAGCGCGATGTTGGGCCAGTTTTTTGCCGAGGCGCTCATAACACTTGCCGACAATTTCATAGAGTTTGGCGTCGTCTTGAACTAATTTGAGACGCTCATTTGCCAGTTGCAGCGCGGTCTCGGTCTGGCCCGCTTGATAGTACGCCTCAATCAATCCCAAAGCGAGCGCACGGCTGTCTGGGAATCGTTTGATTCCGTCTTGGTACGTACGAATTGCCGCATCAGACTTGCCCTGGCCCATCAAAATTTCGGCAAGTTGCCGTTCTATCCATGGGTGCGGTGCGGGGGACAGGCGTACTTTGTTCAACTCGCGCTCCGCTCCTACGAAGTCACGCCCTTTAGCCAATGCCATCGCCAGACCATACACGTCAGCGCGGTTGCGCAACACCGTTTTCTCGTCGATGGCGGTGCGGAAGAAACCCGCGCCATCAGTCGCACTTAGGCTCATCGCACGAAGCCGCGCTTGGACGAGCTTATATTCGGGGCTTTCGGCCACCGCCCTAAGGCGCTTGTCGGCCTCGTTGACAAGTTGATCGACACGATTTTGCATGTCGGCAATGCGTTCCGTGGTCAGCGGATGGGTGCGCAGATATCCCGGCGCCTTGCCTTCGTTATGTCGGTTGGCTTTGAGAAGCCGATCAAAAAACCCCACCATGCCCTGCGGGTCGAAGCCGGCGCGCATCATCACTTGGATGCCGATACGGTCGGCCTCGCGTTCAAAATCCCGCGAATAATCGAGCTGACTTTGAATGGCGAGCGCCTGCCCGCCGATGATGGCTGCTTCGGTCGCCTGCCCGGCGGAAGATGAGCCCGAACGTGCCGCCAAGATGGCGACGGCCAGTGCGGCGAGCTGCATCAAGCCACTACCGCGTTGCCCCATCGCACCGCGCGCGGAGTGGCGTTGCAACACGTGGGAAATTTCATGTCCCATCACGCCAGCAAGTTCAGATTCGGTACGCGACGCGAGCAACAGCCCGGAGTGGAACCCAACAAACCCGCCGAGCAGCGCAAAGGCGTTGATGGTGTCGTCATTTAAGACAAAAAATTCGAACTCGCGGCGATTGTCGTTGGTCGCACCGCGCGAAGCCGCAACGAGTCGGTTACCCAAGTAGGCGATGTATTCCACAATTTCCGGATCGTCAACAAACGCACGGTCGCCGCGTACATCCAGCATAATTCGTTTACCGATGGCGCGTTCTTGCGGCTCCGTCACGACGGCGTCAGACGCGTCGCCCAAATCAGGCAGTCCCTCGGCGTAAGCGAAGCTCGCCGGTGCCAAACTAGCGGAGGCGGTTGTAAGGACATATAGGGCGAGGGTGACGCTGGCCACCAACCGCTTGAGGCCTGCGTGACGGCTGGTCGCGGTTTGCAGGGACTGGTTGGCAACGCCACCGGCCACACGGTTTGGCGATGGCGGGGAGAGCAACGATGTTTGAAACAGTTGAATCGGCAAATCAACTTCTCCAAAACCATAATAGGTATTAATGGGACGGGTAGTATCCGACATAGTTCCGTCCGCGCAACGATTCTAACAAGCTGGGCCTCCCGTAACTGACTTGAGCCTTTGACCAGACTAATAAACGATGACAACGCTAAATCATTTTGATGAACGTGGCAACGCGCATATGGTGGACGTTGGCACCAAAGCCGAAACCCACCGTATCGGCACGGCAACTGGTGTCATTCAGATGCAGGCTGCAACGCTTGCCGCGATAACTGGTGGCACCGCAAAAAAAGGCGACGTGCTCGGTGTGGCGCGGATTGCGGCAATTCAGGCCGCTAAACGCACCGCAGAGCTGATCCCGCTGGCGCACCCTATCGCGATCAACAAAGTGGCTGTCGAATTTGAAGTCAAACCCGACAGTTGCACCATCGAATGCACCGCGACGGTGGAAACATTCGGCCGTACCGGCGTTGAAATGGAAGCACTTTGTGCGGTGTCAGTCGGTCTGTTGACTATTTACGACATGTTGAAAGCGATGGATCGCGGCATGGTCATTTCGGAGGTGCGTTTGTTAGAAAAACGCGGCGGCAAATCCGGCGATTGGAATTCCGAGTAGCGTCAATTCAAGCTAAGCGCGTGATGGTCACAATCGCGCCGCAAGCGCCGCAAGCTGCGATCACCGCGATCACACTCACTTTGTATCGCATCAGTGCCACGGCTGCGGCGACGGTGATCGCTGCGGCGAGTAGATCAATGCCACCGCCAAATACGGCATCCGACGCGGCGCGTGGCCACCAAACATGCCACGCAAAGAAAAGTGCCAAACTAACAATCACGCCGACCACGGCTGCGGTGATGGCGGTTAGCGGTGCAGCGAGGCCAAGATTGCCGCGTGTCGATTCAATAAACGGCCCACCGACGAGAATAAAAATGAAGGAGGGCAGGAAGGTAAAGAATGTGACGACTAACGCCGCCACGGTGCCAGACCAGAAAGGGCTTCCTGCTACCACGTTGTTCGCAACACCCCCCAAATAACCGACAAACGCAACCACCATGATAAGCGGCCCGGGGGTGGTTTCGCCCAACGCGAGGCCGTCGATCATTTGTGTCGGTGTCAGCCATTGGAACGTCTCCACCGCACCTTGATACACATACGGCAGCACCGCATACGCCCCGCCGAATGTGAGTAGCGCCGCCTTGGTAAAAAACCAGCCCATCTGTGACAGGGTGGACGTTCCGCCCCCTACGTCGCCACCGACGTGGCCACCAATGTGGCCACCAACGTCACCCCCACCGTGGCCACCAACAAACATCAGCCCCACCATCGCACTCGACCAAAGTGCCAGCCCGATTGCGGCAAAACCAATTGCCCTGCCACCATGCCATTGA
>JACMOJ010000519.1 GCA_014378085.1 Burkholderiales bacterium
GGATTGCTTGGTTTGCCTGGGTTGCAGCGTTAGCACCGAAGGCAAGAGTTGCCCAGCCATTCGGACCTTGCACGGTACGACGACCAAGCGAAGCAAATGTTGAACCTGTCGAGACCGCGCCAGAAGACGCAAATGCATCAGCAGCACCTTGGAGACGGTGGTTGTTGTTTGAACCCAACAAGCCAGTCGCGCCAAACTCAAGTACGTTAGCTTCCCAACACAGAACTTGTCCTGGAGCAGCAGCTGCAGCAGGACGCGGCGATGGAAGGAGTACGCCAGCTGGGGTGGAAGTTGTACCCTCTTCGCGGTTGAAAATCGCCAGCAAATAGGCATCGCATGCACCGGTTGGGGTTGCGTTAGCGAAGTTATTGCTGAACGGACGGGTAGGGGTACCGGTACCAACGTTGACAGTGCTACCTTTGGTTGGCATGGTGATGACCCAATCGGTCCTGGACGACGTACCTGCGTCAGTGATGAACTCATTGATGATGGTATCGCGCATCAGAACAGACGCTACCGGATCCCGAACGTTATTCCAGTCGGAACTGACCACACCTGCTGAGTTTGCGACACCAGGGGTTCCAGTCACAAACACGTTGCTCGTCTGATCGGCACCAGGTGTAGCGGCAAGCCTTGGGTTGATGTTACCGGCTTCGGTGTACGGCGGCAGGAACCCAATGAAATTTCCCCACCAAGCGTCAATTGCGGTTACTTCCGTAGTGTAATTGGTGCCATTGGCTGAGTTGATAATGCTAGCGCGACCAGTGAGACCACCAGCAGGATTGATCAGGTGGTTAGGGAAACGTCCGCCAGCTGGAACTGCCGCTGGTGACAAGGCATCAAACGCATCAAGCGCTGCACAGTTTGCAGGCACGCCAGCGATGCTATGCTTGATAAAGCCGGTCACTGCTGGGGTTGTGACAACGCCCATCTCGATCACTTCCATGTAGCCCTCGCGGGTACGATCCAGAGTATTAAACGTTGCGTTGTCTGTCAGGCCGCCAGTGTACTGATAGTTCTTAAACGCGTTGATCGGCAAGAGGGCAGTGTCAAGGCGAACCGGGGTGGCAACGGTACTTGCAGCACTTCCGAACAAGTCGCTAGGCGTGACACAGGAATTGTCGCCGCTTTCGAGTCTGGCACCATCCGCAAGGAAGGGCACTGCGCCAGCTGGCGTGCTACCACTGATAACAACACCGGTCCACACGTCTTGCGGGGAAAGGAACAAGTTAAAGTCAAGTACCTCACGGCTATTCTTGCCTTCTAGGAAACGGACTTTGACGATTTTTGTCAGGTTTGTCGTGTTGACAATCGACATCGCTGTGGTGTTGCCGTTACGTACCGTGTAATACGGGTAAATAACAACTTGTCCAAGGCCATCTGGATTGATATGCACTGCGTTAGCGGTACCGGCAGCGCCTAGCGCCCCCAAGCCCGCCAAAACGGCTGCATGCAAGGATTTCTTTTTAAACGTATTCATTTTTTAAAATACTCCTTTTAGATATTAAAGTGATCACTTTAGAAGCTACAACACTACAAGTTTATACCAGCTAAAGCCATTTTTCAAACCTTTTTGTTGGTATACCGTACACCTGAATTTTGTCGCGCGCTCAGCCTTGGTACACAAACCACCACTTACCCGCATCCAAAATCCACGTTTCTTTTAAGGGGCTAGTGAATTTAACACCTTCAACCAGCATGTCCACCATCACCGTTACTTCGCATGTTTCTGCAGCGCAAATTGCCTCTTTTGCTGTGGCCCCGCGCCAAAATTGGGTATTTACCCGAGGCAGGTACGCCTCAGTCGACATCAACGAGCGTCCTGCCGGACTGATAAATTGATATGCCGCATCCATGTCTCGCTTTCGTAACGCGTCCCAGCGAGCTTGGGCACGCGCTACAACCAATTGAGGAACGGTGCCCACTTCATTCCCGGCTGATTTTACCGGTGCCGTCGTTCCACAACCGCTGAGCCCAAACGCCGTTACAAGCGCCGAGAGCATTAATCCTGAATAATTTAATTGCACAATAAATCCGCTTCTTCCCGGCAGTACTTAAAGTACAACCTGAGATAAAAATTGCTTCGTAAAAGAGTAATAAATTCTACTGTTACGGTCAATAGAATCTCAGTGTTTTCTGCCTTCTGTGGTGTTTTTGCAACATCGTAGTCTGCGGGCAGCACCAACTTGCAAATCGTTTTCCGCCTTATTTCTGGAGGGTCGGCAAGAATTTCTCCAGCGACGGCAATTTCCGCCGCAGTTCTTCCGTCACCGCGCGCGCGTCGTCCGAATTGGTCACCACAGTTGGCGTAATTAGTAAGACTAGCTCTGTGCGTGTTTTGTTAAGAGTCTGGGTACCAAAAAGGGCGCCAATAAGCGGGATCTTTGATAACAGTGGCACGCCGGATGACCCCGTTGAGTTGGTATCCTGCATAAGTCCAGCCAAGATCATCGTCTCACCTGAGCTAACGGTCACCACGGTTTGCGCCTTACGGGTCGAGATAGTCGGATTAGTGCCGTCACCGATGGGACTGCTCACTTCCTGATTGACATCCAGAGTCACGCGACCACCAGCATTAATGCGTGGTGTCACGTTCAAAATTACGCCGGTGCTCAGATATTGGCGTGTTGTGACCACGTTGCCGCCGGTGCCGGTGCCGGTTGAGGCGCCGGTGTCGACGGAAATCTGGCTTCCAACATTTAGTGTTGCCTTTTCATTGTCGAGCACCATCACGCGGGGCGTGGAGATCACCTTGGAGCGGCCATCCCGTCCTAACGCCTGCAAGACAGCGCGGATGTCACCGCCCGGCCCCAAATTGATCAGTTGCAACCCTGGGGCCGCCCCAATCAAGGATCGCGGATCCAGTGCGACACCAGCCGCGTTTAGCACGCCCGGCAGGCGCGGTAACACGCCAGAGACACTACCGTCGCCGTTCACGCCGCGCAACGACCCCACGGTGTTGTTCCGAGCATTGACGAACCATTCGATGCCAAACTTCAAATCGTCGGTCAGTGTAACCTCTGCAACCAACACTTCAACCGATACTTGGCGCCGTGGCACATCGAGCTGTCGCAGCGCACTTTGAATGGTTTCGTAATCCGAAGGCGATGCCAAGATCAGTAACGCGTTGTTGTCGTTGTCGGCAATGATACGAACATCCTTAGACACGCCTACCCCTCCACCCGCGAATGAGACAAGCGACTGGATGGCGGTCTGAAGCGGCGTTTGCGGGGCAGTCGGACTGCCGGGCGCTACGGGGGCCGTTGTAACTTGCCCGGGGCGCTGACCCGGAGCCAAAGCAGGCGTTGTGCCTGTTCCCTGTTTATTGCCGTACACCTCGCTCAAAAGCGTCGCTAATTTCTCCGCCTTGCCATGTTGTACCGGATAGACATTCAGCCGTAAGCCGCCGGCTACGCCGCCACTTTTGTCGAGCCGCTCAATCCATTTCTTGGCTTCTTCAAGATAGCGTGGCTGCGTGGTAACCACCAATAGTGCATTGAGTCGCTCAATCGGAATGTACTTCACAATTCCAGCCAGCGGGCTTGCAGTGCCCGCACCGAAAATACTGTTGAGATCGTTGCCGAGCGCTTTCACGTCAGTCGATAACTGATAAAGGCCGACCGAATAGCCAGCGAGAAAATCAACGTCAAACAAATCGACGATATCCAGCAGATGACGCAGCTCCCGTTGCGTGCCCGAAAGTATCAAAAGATTCCGCACTGGATCCTGTTGCACTGACGATGGGTCGATCTGGTAAGGCAACAAAATGCGCGCCATATCGGCCACGCCAACAAACTTTAGCTGGATGATTTGTACGGAATACCCCGGCGGTAATGGCTTGGAGCTTCCCCCTAACACTGGTGAGATCGAGCCCTTTAAGCCTAGATTTGCCGGCATGATTTTATACATGCCCTCCTCTTTCACAATCACCTGCCCGTTCTGCCGCAAAAGCATCTCGAGTATCGGCAGCAAATCCTGCTTCGATACTGGCTTGGACGTCCGAATCGTCGCATTGCCGGAAGTCTGCGGGTGGATAGTGAAAAACTCCTTGAGATAGTCGCCCAAGATGTATTGGACGATTTGGCGAATGTCGAGCGCTTCGAAATTAAGTGTGAATTCTTCGGCGCCCACTGACGTTGCCTGCACCGGCGGATTCTGGTTGATGAAGTTGCCCGTGCCAACATAAGTACGGGACGCATCGCGTGGCGGAATGGCCGTTACCGCTAACTCGGCCGGGGCCGTGGCAGTTGGCGTCCTCGCCGCCGCGCCTGAATCTATACCTGCGGCCTGCGCCGCGTTGGCTAACGTTTGCGCCGTAGTTGATACATTGCGTCCGGGAAGTGCGGGGCCAGACTGCAGCTTTGACTCAGAACCGTTGTTAGCCGGCTGATTTCTTTCCGCGTCTATCTTCTGCAATTCCACGCAGCCACTTGCAGCGACAATAAAAAAGCTCAACAGGAAACTTCGAAAGATCCTTTGGCGTCTTGTCGGACCCGCAGCGTTGAAAAGATAGCGAGTATTAATGTTCACTTTTCGTACTCATAGAAGAAATATTCGGAAGGTGGAAGCCGCGTGACGTTACGCACAACCGCAAACAGGCTATCTGGGTGCATACGGCTATCACCATCATTAATCATTGTTGCGGCACATTTGGAGAACGACGACGACGTGGAGTGACTACTGCCGGTTCTGCCGCGCTTGCCGGCGCCGCGCCAACCGCAGCTGGCTCCGGTGATTGCACAAATCCGGGCAGAGCCGACGATACTGCTTGTGGCGTTGAGGCCGACGGCGCCGAAATACTCGGCGGACTAGCCCGGGCGACCGGCGCGCTCCCTGGGAATGTCGGTATGCCGCTCACTACAATGCCCGCAGGAGTTGGCAGTTGCATTGCTCCCGATGGTGGCGCACCGGGCGTCCCTGGTAGCGCGCCTGCCCGCGGGAGCGGCGACGATGCCGTTCGCAATGACAGCTCTTCGGTTTCGTCACCTTGCTTCAAAACGACACGGGAAGCATCTATTTCAGCGACAGAAATGCCAGATGACATTATGTCTGCGCCTCTGGCGACTCTCAACCCTTTGCCGGTGGCTATTTCGACCAGGAATACGTAAGGGAGATCTTTATTGATCACGGTGCCGGCAAGCCTGAACTGGCCCTTTTTCATCACTGGCTGAACCGCGCCGATTACCACGGGCACTGGGCGGCGCGACGGCACAAACAGCGGCCTGTCGAGCGTTTCCTTGAACCCCGCGTCGATCGCGGGCAACCCGAACGCGGGCAACAATGACGTGTCTCCGCCTTTCGCCGCCTGTCCTGTCATTAATATCGACGGTTGACGCAAGCTACTTCCCCATTGCGTTTCAACGCCGATAACACCCAGCAAGCCCAACACCAGCGCACCGATCAGCAACGCTAACCCGTGTCGTTCAAAAATTTGTCGAGATGAGGAGGTCATACTGCACCCGCTTTGCGCGCTGTGGGTATATTTGCACTGCTCGCGTTGACCTTTCCTGATCCGGATGTCACGCCAGCGCCCGCTGGAGGCGTCGTGGGTGTGGCCAGCTCACCCTTGGCTTGCAGTGCGTACGCGCGCACATCAAGCTGGACGAACATCTCCGGTTCAACGGCGCCTGGTCCGGGGCGAAACCCCGATGAACCCGGCTGTATCACAACACTTTCTATAAACAGGTAGGGTTCTTTGGTTTCAACGGCGTATAGCACCCGACGCAAGTTCGCGTTGTTTGCCTGCAGGGTAAACGTGGCAACGACCTGACGATGCGGTCCGTCGTCCTTCGGCGAACCACCCTGTACCGACGAGCTATTCATGACTCTCCCACCATTTGCGTCAATCGTCGCACGAACGGTTTCCTGCAGTTCAGCCAAGGCAAGTGCCGACGACGTTCCTTTGAGAAACAACTTCTTAATATCGCGCGCCTTGAGCAACGTCAGTTTTTCTGCCAGGCGCGGTCGCATCGCGTTGAACGCGGTCTGCGTGCTCACCTGCCGACTCAGCTTGGCAATGCTGTCGTCATAATGCCGATGAAGTAAAAGAGTAGGCACGACCACCACCGCGACAACCAATCCGCTTAACAGTACCAACAATGCAATTGTTGCCCACCTACGTTTGCGCGGGTCTGCGGGCAACCATGTTGGAATATTCAGCTGTGTCATAAGCGGTACTATTTCCCCGGCGGCGACGAAGGTGTCGGTACGAGCGTGTTTGGCGGCGGCAGAGCCGCAGGAGGATTTTGCATCTGCTGCGGTGGGCTCATAGGCGTCAACAGCGGATTAAATGGCGTATTCGACAGAATTGTTGGTTGTGACTGTCCTGGCGGACCGTTAACCGTGGACGGCGCCGCGCCGGGTGCAGGTAGTGCATTCGGCGCAGCAAGCTTGCCACTGGCGCCCGTTAAAGGTATCGGCGCTACAAACGTCGCTGTCGGCGTGGGCGTAGGGAAAATCTGGCCACCCGCGGCGGTTGTCGCCGGAGAAGCCAATCCTGCTGGTGCTAAAGGATTTGTTCCCCCAACGGGCGCGGGCGCGTTGGGGGCGGCAGGAAATGCGGGTGCCGCGACTGATGTCGCGTCTTCAACAACTTCCAGCACCGGGAGGGGACGCGGCTTGATTTCCGTCGATACATGGAAACGCTCCCTGTTTAGTTGCAGGCTCGTCGTTGCCGACTTCTGCTCGGAATTCCGAAACAAAGACATAGGTGATTGCTCAAGATTTTCGATCACCTTGGAGGTCGACTGCGCCTCACCCAGCAGAATGACTTCACGCACTTTGCCGTTTGGCTTGATATCGAGTTTTTGTACCCAGGTGGTATCGGGAAAAGTGCGCGCCAATTCTTCGAGCACAGACACCACGGGATAAGCGGCGTGCTTGCGCGACGCAAGAAAATTGTACTCAGCGGCGAGTTTTGTATATTCGCTAAATACGCGTTCACTGATGAGAAATTCGGCGCCAGATTTTTCGGCCTGCGGAATCAACTCCTTTACAGTCTCACGCTTTTGCCAGATCGGCAATACGATCGCAACCAGTGCGAGCAATACTGCCAGAACCAGCAAGCCGATATTGATTTGGTGAACACGACTCAGACGGCGCGGCGGCTTGTCGGCGAGTGGTTGCAAATCGACAGCCGCAGCGTTTTCTGCAGCGGTGTCGTCGATACCCACGCTGGCACAGGTCAGTCCGGCGCGCGTGAGCATGTCCAGCAGCGACGCGACTTCCCCTCTGGACGCAACCACCAGCGTGACAACGATTTTTTCCTGTTGCGTATCGCGGCGCACAATTTGTGCATCGAAGTAAGCTTGATCTGGCGTGAATGGCGTGTGCCGATCAAGCTCGAAACCGACCACTTCGCGCAAGTTTTCTTCGGTCGCAATCGGTAGCGTGATGGATTTCACCATTGCCTGATCTGGGGTAAGTACCAACCGCACCCGGTCACGCCCGGCCTCAATCAGATCACGCAACAGCGGGTTGCTGGCAAGGGTATCTATCGAGACGCGCTCGGCTACATGTGGTTTCCCCGACTCTTTTCTTGTATTGAGGATTGTCAGGCCTCTCTCGTCGACCATGACGTTGATCGCAACGGCATCCCCATCGATCCAGCGCGCCATCAATGCCGGAAGCATCGCCCGTAGTTCGGCCGTCCACCAGCGCCAAAGTTGCAGCAGGCGATTGCCGGAGACGGGGGAAGAGAGCGTTGAAATAGCTGGGATCATAGGCGGGTTATTGCTGCACCGGCAAGGCGTCCGTTTGCCCATTTGGCGGGTTACCAACGACGGCAGCTATTACGCCTTCTTTCCAGCGCAAAAAAGTGTAGGGACGCGCCGGCGTTGCGAGGCGCATCACGACCGCCTCACGCACGAAACTCGCGCCCTCGTTGCCCGCGCCGCCACTGGCAACTGCGCGCACGATCACAATGCCATTAGCGAAACTTGAACGCGGTATGCCGGGGGCGAACTGCGGCAACGGCAGCTTGGCCGCGCGCGCTTGTTCTCGCTGTGCAATGTATTGGTCGACCAGGATGTCGGTAGCACCGGGGAGTGCTCGTAAAGCGCCTCGTGCGGCAATGCTCGCGTTTATGCCTGGCTGACGGGAGTAAATCGTAATCAATGGTGCAACCTTGTCATATAGTTCTGGCGTCATTCCCATCACAAGGCGTAATTCCTCGTTTGACTGGAAAGCCGCATTAGCTGGTTTGTAGGAATACCCGGCCGCAAGATATTCGGCCTCTTCTGCTCCGCGCAGGCGTTTCAGGGAGTCCTGGTCGCGCCAATCGAGTATTGCGTCGGTTATGGCAGCGGCTTCATCCTCCTTTACACCTTGTGCGAGAAACAACCCACGCAAGAGCTCATCGGCCGCAGTATTAATATCGATTTTACCAGACTCGTCTGTCATGCTGACATCAACCGAAACGCCCTGAAAACTCCACGTCTGTGCAACGCCATCAGTCGTCCAGCGGCCCGGCAATTGCGGCGGTTTGAACATTTCAAAGATTCCCCGCTGAACGGCGGCATCAGCAGCAGCTTCGAGTCGGGCCCGCGCCAGTGAATTGGAAACGATATTGACGTCGGTTCGCATTGCGTAAATGAACGAGGACGCAATCAGCATCAGCAAGGTGGTGATCCACAACACGATGATCAGCGCAATGCCGCGTTGACTTCGCCTCATTGTGCCCGGCAACCTGACGGCCCTCATGATCGCCGCGGTCCGCAGGCGCGTTGAAACGCGTTGTCGTAACAGCCTGCTTCTTCACCCAAACGTAAACTGACCACCAGCGGTGGTACATCGCGTCCGTCGTCCACTTGCAGAGTAATTTTGATCAACTGCGGCATACGCAATGCGTTTGTCCATTCGTCGGTCCACTGCGGCTCTGCCGTGTCGTTCTCTGCACCGTAATAGCCGATCTCGAATGATTTAACACCCTCTATAAGGACAATGGGCTTGGCCTCATCCAGGCCGTCCCAGTCTTTGGCCTGCAAATTGAACGCCGAGCGTTTGATAAACAAGGCTCTTCTGGTCTCGCCGCCAGGTGATTTGGTATTCGCAACATATAAGTGGCCCCACTGCATACCACCTTCGCGCGCCGCCGCGCCCAGTGTCAGCATCGTGACGAATTTGAGTTCATCCTTGGCGCCCTCAAACGCGATCTTCGATTCCGGAATGCCGCGCCATCGCACCGGGAAAAGCTGACCCAGTTCGCGCCGCAAAAAACTCTGCACGACGCGCTGATGTGAGGCCTCAGTGACCCGCTTCTCACCCGTATCCCAAGCGCGGAGGCCGATACTAAGTGTGGAGTAAATGAGAATAAGCATTATGCCGAGGAGCGTCAATCCAACCAGTGTTTCGAGCAGCGTAAAGCCAACCGCTGCGGCACGTGCTGCACCGAGCCCGTTTCGCCGACGGCTAGTGAATTCACGCCGGCTCACGTTTTTGGCCCTAACCTCAGGGTCGAAAGATTAAATACGCGCTCTCGGCGATCATCCGGCGTAAAACTGACCTTCAGATCAATCTCATAGAGCTGTGCCGGCATAAGTTTTTCGAAATCGGCGACCGACTGCTCCTTGGGAAACGGGTCCTGGTAAGGCCGTACAGACAGCGCCCAAGAGAAGTCGTCGTCGAATTTTCCAGACGCGGACGATTCTTTCAACGATTCCTCAATGCCAACGCTGGCCAGCTTCGATTCCGCGTACATAGTGGCTTTGGCATATTTGTCCGCTAGCGTTGCGCCATTCACGCCGCGCGAAAAAATCTGCATCAACACACCCATTGCCACCGCGAGAAGTGTAAAAGCAACCAGTATTTCCAGCAGGGAGAAGCCCTGCGCCGATCGTTTAGAAAGTCGTTTACTGGCGGGCATCACAGGCACATTTGCCTCCATGATCCGCGCCAATTGGCGATCTACGTTTCTAACCACGTGCATCCCCAGCAGGCTTGTCATTGATGGTGACGTGGCCCGTCAGCCAGTCGACATCGATTTCAAAGCCACGCTCGCCAGTGCCCACCGTAACGCGTCCGCCGTTGGAGGAGCCGTCTGGGAAAAAACGAATCGTTCCGACCTTCTCGGAAATCAGATCGGCTTGCGCGGTGTAAAGTTTTACATCGAGTAGCTCGTGTAGCTTGTGCAGCTTGGCGTTGTTTGGCAGCGTGAATTGGCGATTTTCCATGTCAAGTGACAGTACCGCTTCGCGCTTGGTATTGATCGCCACATCGCGCGCGATCCTGAGGCCGGTTGCAACTGCGCGCGCGTTGGCGCGCAACTCTGCACCAGATACGCCCGAGAAGACCATTTTGGGCAGCAACACATAAGCCAATCCAATGATGGTGATAACAACGATAACTTCCAGTAGAGAAAAACCGCGCTGACGCATAGACATTTCCCCGAACTCGCTCAGGAGTTCACCCCCAGGACTTGAGATCCCGGTTTGCGCCGTCACCACCTTCTTGACCGTCGGCACCAAGCGAAACGATTTCATACGCGCGGTTTTCGGCCCCAGGTGACCGATAGATCAGGTCATTGCGCCATGGGTCTTTCAACTCTTCAGCATTCTTGACGTAGGGGCCGTTCCAGTTCGGCACGCCGGATGGCACCGTTAGCAAGGCCTTCAAACCTTCCTGCGTCGTCGGGTATTTGCCTGTATCGAGTTTGTAAATGTCTAGCGGTCCCGACAGCGCGACTATTTTGCTCTTGCCAATCTTTGCC
>JACMOJ010000520.1 GCA_014378085.1 Burkholderiales bacterium
CATGTCACAGTCGGCGGGTTGACGCCTGCTGACAGCCCGATGTTGCGACGTCCCGATTTACTGCGCAGCCTCATCAGCTATTGGCAGAATCATCCGGCGCTGTCGTACCTGTTTTCCGGTACCTTCATCGGGCCGACTTCGCAGAGTCCACGCCTGGATGAGGCGCGTCACGGTTCGCTTTACGAACTCGAAATCGCGTTTGAGCAAATGGACGCGGAAGAAAAGAAAGCTAACAAGAAAGAATCCGACAAACCCTGGCTGGTGGACAGGCTACTGCGACATTTCCTCGTCGATCTTACCGGCAACACTCATCGCGCCGAGTTTTCAATCGACAAACTCTATTCACCTGATGGCCCGACTGGACGCCTCGGTTTGCTTGAGTTCCGCGCCTTTGAAATGCCGCCACATCCGCAGATGAGCCTCTTGCAGATGCTCTTGTTGCGCGCGCTGATTGCCAGATTCTGGAAGACACCCTATCGCGGCAAACTGATTCGTTGGGGGACAGAGCTGCACGACCGCTTTATGCTCCCCTACTTTGTTGCACAGGACATGAAAGGGGTCGTCGACGATCTCGCTGCCGCCGGTTATCCGATGCAATTCGCCTGGTTCGCACCGTTTTTAGAATTCCGCTTTCCGCGCTATGGCACTGTCGCCTATCAGGGTATCGAGTTGGAGCTGCGACAGGCGATTGAGCCTTGGCATGTGTTGGGTGAAGAGATGGCGGGCATCAGTACGGCGCGCTACGTCGATTCCCCGCTCGAGCGCATGCAGGTGCGCGTCACAGGAATGACCCAACAGCGCCACGCAATCACCTGCAACGGGCGCATTGTGCCAATGACACCAACAG
Organism: Burkholderiales bacterium; assembly: GCA_014378085.1. Next base: position 848 of record JACMOJ010000520.1, read on the forward strand.
GCGCACCAGGTGAATTCGTCGCCGGTGTCCGCTATCGCGCGTGGGCACCGCCGTCCGCGATGCACCCGACCATAGGCGTCCATGCACCGCTGGTGATGGATATTGTCGATACGTGGGCCGGTCGATCTGTCGGCGGGTGCACCTACCACGTTACCCACCCCGGCGGACGTAGCTACGACGATTTCCCGGTCAACGCCTTTTCAGCGGAAGCTCGCCGCGTCGCGCGCTTTCAGAAAATCGGGCATACCCCGGGCCCGATGGATCTCAAGCAGGAGGGTCGCAATCCAGCGCACCCGTTCACGCTCGATCTTCGCAGGCAACCTGATTTCGATGGCGCGCAGATGATGGCGATTCGTGCGGGTGACCAGTAATGTGGTGTGCAAGCGTTAATTGGTAACGAATCTCCATCATCTGTGCGCCTTTCAGCCCGAAAAGGTCTGGTAAGGCGCGCCAGTAGTGGACATTAAATGTGGTACTGGCGGGCTCAGGATTTTAGTGCAACGTTGTTAACCATCTCTTTCCAGACCTCGTTGGGCGAATTCCGGTTGGCGAAGCGTATCCTTAGTGCGAGACCTTGCCCTTTTTGCCCCTGGATTGTTTGATGCACGTCGCTGACGCAAAGCCGAAAATTCTAGTCGTCGATAGCGACGAAATTGTTGCGCGTGATGTTCAAGCGCAATTAATGAGCAAGGGGTACGAAGTCGCAGGCAGCGCCACGCGGGGCGAGCAAGCCATCATCCTCGCCGGGGAACTGCGGCCTGACATGGTGTTGATGGATGCGCAGCTAAGCGGTGCGGTAGACGGCATTGCTGCTGCCCAAGCTATACGCACGCAATTTTCCCTGCCAGTCGTGTTCCTGATGTCGAATGCTGATGAAGAGACCCTCTCTCGGACCAGACTTGCCGAGCCCTACGGCTATATCCGCAAGCCAATCTCTGCAAGCGTGCTGGGGACGGTGGTCGAGTTGGCTCTCAATAGACATAAAGCCGAGGCAAAACTGTGGCAGTCGGAAGAACGTTTGCGAATGGTATTGCTTGGATCGAGAGACGGGATCTGGGACAGGGATTTAATCAAAAACGAGGTTTACTATTCCCCCCGCTGGTTTGAAATGCTCGGTTATGCCGATGCGGAATTACCATCAACGAATGATTTGTGGCAGCGTCTGATGCATCCGGACGATCTTGACCGCGTCACACAGTTCGTGGCGCAGGTACACGCAGGCGAAGCATCCAACTACGAGATTGAATTCCGGCTGCGCCACGGGGCTGGCCACTATGTACCTATTCTCACGCGTGGATTTGTCGTTCGCGATGCGAACGGCAAGGGAATACGTGTCGGCGGGACAAATACTGATTTGACCGCGCGCAAACAGGCGGAGGCAATACGGTGGGAAAACGAACAGCGATTCAGGACCATTTTTGAGGCCGAGCCGGAATGCGTGAAGGTACTGGGGCCCACAGGGGATTTGCTGGAAATGAACGTCGCGGGCCTGACCATGCTGGAAGCCGGGTCGGTGGAGGAGGCACGGTCGCACGGGCTCATTAATTTTATTTTGCCTGAATATCGCGCCGACTTTCGCGCGCTGCATCAACGCGTCATGGGTGGCGAGCCCGGCTTGCTTGAGTTCAGGATTACTGGGCGCCGCGGTACGCAGCGGTGGCTGGAAACGCACGCGGCACCGATGCGGGACGCCGAGGGCCGCGTGACGATGTCGTTGGATGTCACCCGCGACATTACCGAGCGCAAGCAGGCGGCAGAGCAAATGCGCCGCAGCGAAAAAAACCTCGCAATTACACTGCAATCCATTGGCGATGCAGTGATCGCCACCGACGTTGCAGGCCTGATTACACGCATGAACGCCACTGCGGAACATTTGACCGGCTGGTCGTTTGCTGATGCCACTGGGAGGCCCTTGCCCGAAGTATTTTGCATTGTCAACGCACATACGCGGGTGACCTCGATCAAACCGTTATTACGCGTGCTCGAGAGCGGGAAAGTGCTGGGGCCGATTGAGCCCGCGGCGCTGCTCGCCCGTGATGGCAAGGAATATCGGATAACAGACAGTGCTGCGCCGATCCGCAACCCGGACGGCCAGACCGTCGGCGTGGTATTGGTCTTCAGTGATGTGACTGAGGAATACCGCATCCGGCAGGCCCTCGCGCACACGACTGAGATGCTTGAGCGCACCGGTGAAGTAGCAAAGGTCGGCGGGTGGGAGCTGGATGTACGCACCATGAAGCTTTTCTGGTCACTGGAAACCTTCCGCATTCATGAGATCGACCCCCCGTGGCACCTGAATTCGAGTATGGCCTCAACCTTTTTGTCCCAGCGGCCCGTCCGATCATCCGCGCCGCGGTACAAGCCGCAATCGATAATGGGACGCCCTACGATCTTGAACTGCAAAAAATGACAGCAAAGGGTCGGCCCCTTTGGGTGCGTACCCAGTGCTTCCCCGTCATGGAGGGTGGCAAAGCCGTCAAGCTGCGCGGTGCTTTTCACGACATCACCGAACGCAAACAAACAGAAGCGGCGTTGCAGCAGAGCGACCAGCGCTTTCGAGATCTGGTCGATTCTACCGATGGCATCGTCTGGGAAGCCGACGCCACTTCGTTCACCTTCAGTTTTGTCAGCAAAAATGCCGAGCGCCTGCTCGGATACTCACAGTCGGATTGGCTTCAGGCAGGGTTCTGGCTCAGCCATATTTACCCGGAAGATCGCGAAAAGGCTGTCCAGTACTGTGCGGCCTGCGCGGTCCGGTTCGAAAACCATGAATTCGAATACCGTTTTATCGCCGCAGATGGGCGGGTTGTATGGCTGCGCGACATTGTGAAGGTGGTCGAGGAAAGCGGAAAACCTCGCTGGCTGCGGGGGCTGATGCTTGACATTACCGAGCGCAAACTGGCGCAAGTAGCGCGACGCGAAAGTGAGGAGCGATTCCGTGCCGTTTGGGAGTGTTCCTCTGACGGCATGCGCCTGTGCGATGCAACGGGCAAAATCGTTTTGGTCAATATTGCCTTTGGTTCCATGGTCGGAAAGTCCGTTGAACAATTGGAAGGGAAATCTCTCGCCGAGGCGTATGCGAGCGAAGAGCGAGAACAGGTCCTTGAACTCTTTGTCAGGAAGGCAGCAACGAGGACCATTGATGAGTATTCTGAAAAAGAACTCGCTTTATGGGATGGCAGCAAGCGCTGGCTTGGTGTCTCCAATTCATTCCTTAACTCTTTGAGCGGCCCTGCATTTGTGCTGAGCATTTTCAGAGACATCACCGAAAGGAAGCTCGCCGAACTGACACTGGCGGCCGCTCAGCGTCGCAGCGCCGTCCTCGCGGAGTTGGGCCGCGAACTCGGTGAGGCCACCACACCCAAAGCGGCCGCGATCCACATTCTGGAGGCGTCTCAGCAATTGCTTCGATGGGACAGCGGCTGGCTCCACCTGTCAGATGAAACGCAGCAGAATAATGTTGATCTGGTGAACTTTGACCTCATCGACGGCGAAATCCGCGAAATTTTTCCCGATATGTCCGGTGTGCAGGCGCCCACCCGCATGACACGCCACGTTAAGGAGGACGGACCTCAACTGTTGTTGCGTGACGCGGAGTCTGACGCACACGCGGGTGTCCCTACTTACGGCAGCGATCGCCGCTCGCTTTCGCTGATGTTTGTCCCGATCCAGCTCGGCGGCCGCTTTATCGGCACCCTCTCCATTCAGAGCTACCGGCAAAATGCCTATGATTACGATGATCTGGAATTGCTTCAGTCCCTTGCTACACACTGTGCCGGCGCGCTGGTGCGCCTGCAAAGCAGCGATGCCCAGCGCGCGAGCGAAGAGCGTTACCGCTCGCTGGTCGAGTGGTCACCTGAAGCGATTGCCGTTCATCGCGCCGGGAAAGTGATCTATGTCAATCCAGTCGCGGTCAGGATGATTGGCGCAACGTCTGCCCAAGATCTGATTGGCAAACCCATGCTCGAATGGGTCCATCCGGAATTTCACAAAATCGTGCTTGCGCGGATGAAGACCATTGCCGGGGGTGACCAAACGCCGATGATCGGTCTGAAATATCTCAAGATCGATGGAACGGCAATAGACGTGGAAGTACAGAGCACATCGATTGTCTACGATGGCGCACCAGCCATTCACGTTGCAATACGCGACGTCACCGATCGCAAGCAAGCCGAAGCCGCGCACGCTGCTCTCGAATCACAAATGCGCGAGTCGCAGAAAATGGAAGCGATCGGCACCCTCGCGGGGGGCGTCGCGCACGATTTCAACAACATCCTCGCGACCATCATGGGCAATGTCGAGCTGGCGCGCGACGATGCAAGGGCCAATCCTCGGGCATTGGAGAGTCTGGAGGAGATCCGCAAGGCGGGATCGCGCGCGCGCGATCTGGTGCAACAGATTCTTTCCTTCAGCCGACGCCAGCCGACCGAGCGCAAGTTGATCGCGCTTGGCCCCGTCGTCGATGAGTCGGCGCGCCTGCTGCGCACCGCCTTGCCGTCGCGTATTGCTCTCGACGTTTACTGTGGGCCCAATGTGCCTGCCGTACTTGCCAATGCCAACCAGATCGAGCCGGCATTGATCAATCTCGTTAACAACGCAGTATTCGCGATGCGTGGCGGAAGTGGACGCGTCCTCATCCGGCTGGATACCGTGACGCTCGACGCGGCTTTGGCGGATGCGCATCCCGCGCTGCTTGCAATGCACATCATGCGCCCGGGCCGCACGGCGCGGCTTTCAGTCAGCGACGATGGGCTGGGCATGGATGCGGCCACGCTCGGCAGGATTTTCGAGCCGTTCTTTACCACCAAGGCGGTGGACGAAGGCACCGGGCTAGGCCTGTCGGTGGTGCACGGCATTGTGCAGGCGCACGAAGGCGCGGTTCAGGTGGAGAGCCAGCCGGGCAAGGGGTCAACTTTTACGCTCTACCTGCCCATCGGCGCCGAAACATATTCCGCCCCCCTTCCGCCCGACGAAAGCATTGTAAACATCGCCCCGCTACCGACTGCGAGCGGCGGTCAACGGATCCTTTACATCGATGACGATGAGTCGCTGGTATTCCTGGTCCACCGCCTGCTGGAGCGGCGCGGTTATCGCATCGTCGGCTATACCAATCAGCGTGAAGCAATAGAAGCGCTGCGGGTTGATCCGGCGGCGTTCGATCTGGTGGTGACGGACTACAACATGCCGGGCATGTCGGGGCTGGATGTGGCGCGTGAAGTACGCGCGATCCGCGCGGACCTGCCGGTGGCGGTGGCGTCGGGTTTTATCGACGAGACGTTACGCGCGCAGGCCGAAGGTGCCGGGGTGCAGGAATTGATTTTCAAGGCCAACGCGGTGGAGGATCTGTGTGACGCGTTTGTGCGACTGGCGCAGACGGTCGGGGACCCCGACGCCAAACGCGGGTTGGGCGGATAATGGTTTATCAATGCGTCTCGCTTTTTCGTGAATATTTGGATGTCCCACCATCAGACTCGACACCACATTAATCTGCGCCGCGCTGGAATGCCGCTGGATGGCGGTTTTACCCACCGGTGAGCTTTCTCGCCTGCAGTCTGGGACAATTTGCACAACCTATGAAAAACCTGCCTTTACTACCAACATGGCGTGCCTGCCGGTGAAATGCTCGCGTGCCTTTGGAAGACGCAGCCAGTGGTGACGCGTCTCCGCACGGTCCGCGACCGTCACGATCCCAGTCCCCGCCGACTAATCGCAGGCATCGTCGTATTTTGCCTGATGTTGATCGCTGCCATCGCGTTCGCCCTTACGGAACGGTCCGCGTTCGAACGCGAGGAGACGCTGCAGGACGCACTGCGTCAAAACACCATCCTCGCTCATGCGTTTGAACAATATTCGCTGCGCATATTGCGCAGCGCAGGTGCGGTCACGCAACTCGTCGAAAGCACCTATCTGCGGCTCGGCCCAGGCCCCGAACTTGCGAGCCTGCTCGCGGATCGGGTTGCCGCCAACGATTTTCTTGAAGTCATTGCCGTGTTCGATGCGCGTGGGCAATTGGTGGCCGCCAGCCAGCGGCGCAAACCACCGGACGTGAACATCGCCGATCGCGAGGAATTCCTGGTTCACGTGTCTGGAACAGGGCCGATATTGCACGTCGGCGGGCCGGGTGCGACGCCGCTCTGGCGCGAAGCCGCGATCCCCATCACACGGCGCATTGCGCGGGCCAACGGCGAATTTGGTGGCGTGGTCATGACGCTGATCCGGCCGCAGCGCTTTACCAGCTTCTACGACGATGCGGCAGTTCAATCCGGTGATGTCGTTGTGCTGGCCGGACTCGACGGCATCACCCGCGCGCAAAAAATTGGCGGGCGGGATACGTTTGCCGAGGACCTCAACTTCAGCCCTTTATTGCAGCAGTGGGCGCAACAGGGAAAGGGTGTCTATCGTGGTACCACGCGCGGCGACGGGGTGATACGCCTGCACGCCTTTCGGACCGTGCCGGGGTTTCCACTGGTCGTGATCGTTGCCAATTCCCAGAACCAGGTGCTTGTTGAATTTTCCGAACGCGACGCGCTTTACTACATAGGCGCCACCGCCGCAGGGGTCTTGATCGTGCTGTTCGCGCTGATCGTAATCGCCGCCATTGTTCGCGCGGAAAACGCCGCCAAGGCCCGCACGGAGAGCGAGGAGCGGTTCCGGGCGCTCACTGCGCGTTCGGCCGATTGGTGGTGGGAACAGGATGCGGAAC